>CAZVDU010000042.1:0-5161 GCA_964625615.1 uncultured Pseudoalteromonadaceae bacterium
ACAATCAGCTTTCCACATTGTTCGAACGGCAATTGATATTGATGACAAAAGTTGACAGTATCCTCTAACCCTTGTCTACAAAAAGTGGCTTTGAGACTTCCAGGCTTATAGTAAACACCTGCATGAATAACACCTGAGTTACGTCCCGTTTGATGCAAGGCACATTGCTTTTCTTTCTCAATAAGAAGTACTTTTTTTGAAGGATAATGCTGCTGTAATTTCCAAGCAGTTGATGCACCAACAATTCCTCCACCAACAATAATAACATCAAAATTACGACTCAAACTATTCTCGCCAAGGCCTTCTATGGTTACAATAAGTCTATCTTAATTATCCACTAGTAACGATTGCAATATGTCAGTAACCGATTTACGTTTCGGGGGAACAGAAAGACTCTACGGCAAAGAACAAATTAGCCAGCTAGCCTCAAGCCATATCTGTATTGTTGGCATTGGTGGTGTTGGAAGTTGGGTGGCTGAAGGCCTTGCTAGAAGCGCTGTTGGAGCCGTTACACTTATAGACTTGGACGATATATGCGTTACCAATACGAATCGTCAAATTCATGCATTGAATTCAACTGTCGGCCTTTCGAAAATCGATGTTATGGCGAGTCGCCTGAGAGAAATTAACCCCAATTGTGAAGTTCATACGGTATTAGATTTTGTGACAGCTAAAAATGTTACTGAGCATCTATCCGATAGCTATGACTACGTTATCGATGCCACTGACAGCATCAATGCAAAGGCGGCTATGATTGCTCATTGTAAAAGAAATAAAATACGTATTATCACCGTTGGCGGTGCCGGAGGACAAACAGACCCTACTCAAATCAAAGTAGCAGATCTCACTAAAACAATCCAAGACCCTCTAGCAGCAAAACTACGTAACGTTTTAAGAAGAGAATACAATTTTAGCACTAATCCTAAACGACGATTTGCAATCGACTGCGTCTATTCAACAGAGCAGCTAAAATACCCACAAGCTGACGGCAGCGTATCGACACGTAAGCGCTTGTCAGATGGTAGTGTAAAATTAGATTGCAACAATGGTTTTGGTGCATCAGTCATGGTGACAGCCACTTTCGGTTTCGTTGCAGCAGCGCGCGTTATCGATAAACTTTTAACGATTAAGGAACAAAAATGATAACACTATATGGTAGCGGCCAATCACGCTCTTTCAGAGCTTTATGGGCACTCGAAGAAGCTGGGGTTGAGTATTCTTACGCTGCAGTTTCAGTGGGTAGTCAAGACGAAAACGGCACACGCACCCCAGAATACCTCAAGATGAATTCACAGGGCAAAGTCCCCACACTGGTTGATGATGACTTAGTGCTAACAGAAAGTGCCTCTATCGTAAATTATATCGGCAACCTTGTACCTCAAGAGAACTTTGTACCACAAAATGCCAAAGAGAAAGCACTTTACGATCAAGTGATGTTCTTTGTCATGTCTGACCTAGAACAACCGCTTTGGACTAACGGTAAGCATAGATTTGCTATTCCAGAAGAACATCGAATTCCTGGCATATTGCCGACAACACACTGGGAGTTTGCTAAATCACTAAAAGCACTTGATGCATTAAGAGAAAACAATGAATACATCTGCAATGATCACTTCACCTTCGCCGATATTATGGTGACCCAAACGTTAAACTGGGCAGAACGTTTTGAATATGACGTACCGGACACATGGAAAGCTTACGCCAACAAGATACAAGAACGACCAGCCTTTAAACGCGCTTTAGAAAAGCTAGCTTAACTCTTAAATCACGTCTTTATAAGTATAAAATCTGGTAGCTGCTGAGTTGCCAGAGCTAATGCTCAAGTAAGCCTAATTGTTCAATATACTCGCAAAGTTTTATGATCTTACCGTTAGACAATTGCCGGTAATCAAAATATGGACAAACGATGACCTTGTGCTCCAATTGATAGGCAAACTCATGATCGAGCCAATCCAATGTTAATGAACAGTTTTTTGCGTAAGTCCGCCCCATAATAATATTAAGGTTATTACGACAACAGGTTAATTCTGACGGCTCAGAAAATAGAAGTGATGTCTTCGAGTGAGCTTGCAATAACACGTTATCGCGGTAAACCTGCCACGAACTTGCATCACCAAATGGGATAGCCTTGTCAAAACCATCAAGATAACGCATCGCAAACAACCATTTTGCGTAAACATTAAACACTTTTCGCCAACCATTACCACAATCTTGACCAACAGCGGCAATTTCACCTTTCGGTAATGGTTCTACCTGCTCTATTTGAGTCCAAGGTTGTCGCTGCGGAATATTCTGAATAAAAACACGAATATAAGCCTGTGGATCTCCCATACCAACAAGTTGTTCATCATTATTATTCAAACCTACCCCTAAACTTAATCGATATTAGCTAATGACAGCACCTTGTGTTCTTCCATGCCCCGTTTCAATATCGTATGCTTTATTCAGCTTGTCATAAGCATCGATAATTTCATTGATATCACGCGTCAGTGTTTTTTTGAGTACCTCACAACCTTGAACAGGCTTCACATTTTCAAGTAAATGATGAATATCGTTAGCCGCCTTAATACCGAATTCACTGTGGCCCTTTTCGTGCACCAGTAACGCCTCATAAAATGTATTAAACTTCTTTTTCGTCTGTTCATCAAAAGACTGATTTTCAGCTAACCTTGGCATGGTGTACTCAGTTTTAACCTTAACGATAAAATCTTCGACATAACATAATTTGCCTATTTGTTTCCAATGGAAAAAAGGTCTCAATTCCCACTCGGTCTCACCGTGATAGACTCGATTACCTCTCATCACAGGAGAATGTTTGCGAAGTTCAAAAACAATATCACCCGCTTTTTTAGGTTTAATATCATAATATTTAAAAGATTCTTCTACCTCTATTTCAGCCATCACTTTTTTAGCGGGAAGCCAACAAACAAGCACAAAAAAAAGCAGCGTTACTATTTGCATTTACTAAACCTTAAGCTGGTATTATACCAAGCGTAGTAACTAGGTTGCTTCATTGAGCGCCAATCTATTCGCTAAGCCAGAGCCTCGTTTGACATCTGTTGATATCGCGTTTGTTACTGCTTCTTTAGACGCAAACAATGTAAGCTCCGATTTAGAGCGTGTTAATCCCGTGTACAAAAGTGAGCGAGTAAGGTGGATATGTTTCGCCTTTTCGTAAGGCAAACATAAGACAACTTTATCATATTCAGAGCCTTGGCTTTTATGCACTGTCATAGCGAAAACAGTTTCATGTTCAGGGAGTTGATTCAAGAGTATTCCACGTATTTCACCATCGTTCGTTTCAAACCATGCTTTTAATAAATTGCCATTAATCGGATCATTGGCAATGATACCAATATCGCCATTGAAGAGATTCTGTGCTGAGCTGTTGCGTGCAATCATGATTGGTCTACCCGAATAACTTTGCGATTCAAATACCAATATAGCGCGCTTTGCTAGTTCATATTCAATACGGCGATTTACTTGCTCCACGCCCCAACGTCCACTTTTATGTGAACACAATATCTGTTGTTGCTTAAACAAAGCAAATGCTTGTTTTAAATCCCCAGCAACAACTGCATGACAATAGGTTATCAGTAAAGGTAAAACATCATGCATGAGGTTTTCCAATTCATTGCTTTGGAACCATCGTAACTGGGTTGAAATGCTGCTATTAAGTAAACCAAATACAGAAGAGACATCTTTCGTTTTAACCGCTTGTGCAAGTTGACCGATTTCACTCTTAGCATCAAACCTATGACTCTTATATAAACGTGTTATGCCATTAACCAATCTCGAAGGATTAGCCTTCTCACGCATATCATCTGACTTGTTATATGCACGCATCATATTCGACAAGTCTACCTGAGTAATTTGTGCGAGCGTTTGGATAAAAGCTGTTGAAGGGGAAATACGCTCTGACAACGCACAAATATCATTCAATACCGTACCAACTTCGACTGACGCTAGCTGTTCACTATCCCCTAAAAGAACAACACGACATGCAGAAGGCACCGCTGCAAAGAACTTGCTCATCATCGGCAAATCAATCATAGAAGCCTCATCGAGGACAATAAGATCTGCATGTATAGGGTTTTTATAGTCATGAACAAAATGGATACTTTGGTAGTTCGCACCTAACAATCGATGTATGGTCGTACTTCGAATATCCAGTCCTTCGGATAAATGCGCAGGCAAATAACGTGCAGCTAGTGCGATAGAGTCACTCAAACGCGCTGCCGCTTTGCCTGTTGGTGCAGCAAGCTTAATCATCACATTTTGCCTACCTTCCTCCTTGCTAAGTTGTTGCAGTAACGCAATAAGCTTAACCACTGTTGTTGTTTTGCCTGTTCCCGGCCCACCTGTAATAAAAGTGACAGGGTTCATTGCTGCCACTGTTACCGCAATTTTTTGCCAGTCAATTTCGTCATCTTTAGCAGTTTCACCCGGGAAAAGTACTTCTAACAGAGGTGTTATTCGTTTTCTATCGTAGTCATGAGTCTGATCATTTAATCGCGACAAATGCTGGATTAGGCTCGTTTCATAGACCCAATACCGTTGTAAATAGAAAGCACTCCCTTGAAAAATAATCGGATAGTTAGCGACTCTCTCTGCTTGGTTTTCAGCATCAGATAGACATAAAATAGCAGGAGACGCCTCTACAAAAGATTTTAAATCCTCTATATCGGCAAAAGACGGAAATAACGAAAATTGCATATCTGCAATAGGCACACAGACGTGTTGTAAGCCAGATTGAAAGCTTAAGTAGGCTGCAATATCAACCAAAGGCTCTGGTTCCAGTGGATATTCGTCAGCAATAAACATTGCAAACGCAAAATCAATCGCACGAATATCGCCACGAGTAAGCTTTTGCTTCAACCTTTGTTGTTTATCAGCTATCGCCATCATGCTCAGTCCACGCCAAAATCTAAACCAAGCTGTGTAGAGGAAGCTAATGATTGCTTAGCTTTTTTGTCTAGTTCCTCTAAACCCAACGGACCGCCTGAGAACAGGTTATCCAATGCCAAAATAAGTGACTGGTCGGGTTTAAAATGATACACACCGCTTCCTGAAACAGTTGAATCCATGCCTCTCAGGAAGAGATAAGTAGCACCACCGATATGTTTTTCATAGTGATAACCTGGCAATTGCTGTTTTAACC
>CAZVDU010000042.1:5171-11705 GCA_964625615.1 uncultured Pseudoalteromonadaceae bacterium
ATGAAGTGCCAAGGTGTAGATAATTCCCTGCAAATGATAATCGTGCTCTTCCATCGCTCTATGCATATGAGAACGCTCATAATCACTGGCGAGATTGCCCAAATGATTCGATTTATAATCAGCCACAAAATACTGTTCATCGACTTCATACACTAGATCGATAAAACCCTTCAGAATGCCCGTTAGCTCATTAAATTGATATTCGCGATTCGCCCAAGTCGTCTTTTCATTGAGTATTTGATTAAATGCTCGCGCACTAAGGTGATTAATCGGTAAATAAAACTCCATTTCAGGTAAATACTGACTAGCATTCAAACTCGCCAAGCTGCAGCTATTATCCTTGTTTAGTGAACACGCTAAGATATCTGGTACCCATCGTTGTAAGAGCGGAATCCACTTTTCATCGATACCATACCATTGTACCTTTTGTTCAATGACATCATTAAGCGACGTTAAGTCATCAAAAGTTAAAACTTCCAGTATGCCATGTAAAAATGAACCTGCAGAAGCACCTCTAGGGAATTGGTACTTATCCAATGACTCATCATCCGATGGCAGACCGTAACTTGAACCTTCATCTAACTTTAGCGTTTCTAGCAGTATGAGTTCTTCTGTTTGTGACTTATATGCACTTTGTTGCTGTTTACTCAGTGCACTGTAACTGGTCATCTGCCATGACTGCATGATAGGACGATTTAACTCAGCAATCTCGAAAACGGGTTCACCAGCTTTAAGGTGACTTGCATCGTTCAATTCATTTTGTTGTATAGGAGGTTTGTCTAATTCACTCAATATTGTATTGGAAACATTGTCGGCGTTAAAATGAATAACCTCGGTATGCTCTGAAGTTTCCAAGTCAGCCAATGCTTTTTGCAAATGCTGCGCAACGTCTCCATCAGGTGCTTGTTTGCCGGACAACAACAAATAACCTAAGGCTGACTTCACTATCCCTGATGTACGACTATTACCACTTTGGTTCGAATGCCAAACACCTACCGAACAATGGTACTTAGCTCTGGTTAACCCGACATAAAGCAACCTAACGTCTTCCGCTAGTCTTTCATCATCAGCGAGGTCAATAATACGGGTCCGTTTACGATAATCCGCCCGTAAATGTTTATTCTCGTCGTGATACAGTCCAATTTTTGCCGCTTTATAGCGACACACGAAAGGCATAAAAACGATTGGATACTCAAGGCCTTTAGCACTATGCAGTGTCACTATTTTAACCAAATGAGTATCACTATCTAGTCGCAGTTGTTGCGATTCGCTATTATGATCAGGTTCGTTAATTTGTTGTAAGTACCACCTCAACAGTTGCGTTTCACCCTGGATGCGAGATGACTCATCTTGCAGCAACTCAATCAAATGCCTGAGGTCGGTTAATCGCCTACTGCCGTCATCAAAGTGCCCCAATAGCCTGTCGCCTATAGAAAAGTAGGCAATAACATTATTGATAGCTTGCATTAATCCGTGGATTTGCCAATTGTTTCGCCATAGCGCAAATCGTTGTAGTACTTGCTGCCATTCAATATCATCGACCAGCAAGCGGTCCAGCTCTTTTCCTTCAATATTGATTAGGGAGGTTAATAACGCAGACTTAACCGCTGATTCATTTTCACACTGATGGATACCTTGTAATAACACAAACAAGTCGTTTGCCACTTCTGTAGCAAAAACGCTCTTTCGTATTAGAAAGACGCTGTTAACATCTTGTCGCCTTAACGCCATTTGTATCAATTCAGCTTCACTACGATCCCTCACTAGCACGCAACAATCAGCTGCTGATATGACTGCTTCACCGATCTTTGCTAATCCCCGAGCCGATAAGTTAAGCAGGTTAGCTATTTGAAACGCAGTTTGTTTCGCCATTAATTGACCGGCCGTCCCCCAGTTGAGAGGTTTGTCCATGGCACCGTCAATATCAGTCAGTGTCATAAAACGTAGTGCTTTATTTACTTTGCCGTTAACAATCATCGGAACATTTGATTGACCAGCATCGGCTGGTGAAAACTGGATACCGTCTTGTAAGAGAAAAGGATTAACAGAATGAAGAAATAACTGGTTGACGGCTTCAACCATGCCAGGCTGCGAACGCCAATTCGTGCCAAGGGTATATTGACGTCCCTGATCGGCATCATTTTTGGCCTTAATATACGTATAGATATCGGCTCCCCTAAAGGCATAAATGGCTTGCTTAGGATCGCCTATCATCACTAAAGCTAGTGATTCTTCCACCGTTTTATCTGGCAAATAGAGGCTTGAAAAAATATCATATTGAATGGGATCAGTATCTTGAAACTCATCGATAATAGCCACAGGGTATTGTTCTAAAATAGCAGCTTTTAGGGCAACCTCAGCATCTTGCTTCAGTGCTCTTCGCATTTGCTTTAACAAGTCGTCTGGCGACAATAACCCTAAGTCTTTTTTATGCTTAGAGAGCCTTATCTGAATGCCTCTTATTGCGCTTTGAATAAAGTTAATGTGGACTAAAGTCCAACAGTCTTGCTGCAAACGATGCAACTCATCGAATCGCTCAAACGGTTTAACATCAAAATCAGCACTGGCTTTCGTTAATGCCTTTTTAATCTTTTCAGACGATAAAAGCTCCCAGCTTCCTTTGTTGAAAGAAAAGTTAACATCTTCAGATTCACAGAATTGAGTCACAGCATCTCTAAAGGCCGCTTTGCTGACCATATGCCGGCCATGAAAAGGCGTTTCAGCAAGTAATGCAGCGATACCTCCCGATACCCACCAGCGCTTTAATTCGGTAACGGCTTGCAGGTATTCAGTAAGCTTCTGGTCAAGATTGAATCGATTCAACGCCTTGATATCATCGGTCGGCATTATGCCATCAATGAGCCAAGGTCTTACCTCACTCAATAACGCTTCAGGGCTATTCCAAAAGGACAGCACTATGCTGAGTTTCGGTTGCTTAAGATCTGCTATTTCATTACGCCAAAAATCTTGTACAGCCAACCTTAGGTAATCACTTTCGTCCAAAATTAAGGATTGTTGATACCCCATACCACTCTCAAAAGCATGTTCTTGTAACATACGCTGACAAAAGCCATGAATGGTATAAATAGCCGCTTTATCTAGCTCTTTTTGCGCAACGGACAACCGCAATATGGATAACTCAGGGTTATCCGACTGAGCAATCAATTCACCCACAACAGGATCTTCGCTATGCCCTGCATAAAAATCTAACAACGCACTGTGTATCTTCAGCCTGATACGTTGCCTGAGTTCCGCTGTCGCAGCATTGGTAAAAGTTACCAGGAGTATCTTATGAATAGGTTGAGCTTTGCATTTGTGGCCCAACACAAGGCGCAACACCAAATTTGTAATAGTGTAGGTTTTACCCGTGCCTGCACTAGCCTCAATAAGGGAAACACCGGTTAAAGGAAAGGTGATAGGGTTAAGGATATTAGCCATGTTCATCCTCAACAAAATCGTACAGAGGTCGAATCAAAGCATCACTTACTTGCTTAAAAGTATTAAACTGTTCATCTAAATCTGGGCAAACACGAGTTACATGGGGATCAGTTCCCTCACCTTGTGCGAAATGATTCCCTTCAAACTTAACAACCGCTTTTTTCTTGTCTGCGGTTTTTATCCATTCCCAAGCAGTCTCAGGAAAAAGCATTAGCGGGTTTTCAAGCCCATAACGGTACGCACGGATGTAATTGTGAATAAGTTCTTTAGCATCCTTAGTAGGTATTTTGGGTAATTCGAAAACGTCATCTGTTCCCAAAAACAACGCTCTTTCAAGCATTGTGCCTTGCGCCATTGCAAACAACCACTGCAACCAGAGGTTGAGCTTATGTACAGTTTTAACCTGTCCTGCTCGCCAACAAAGTAACGTTCGACAATTTGTTACTGGTAACCAACCAACAACACGACTATTTCCACATTCAAGATTAATTTCAATACGTTGTGTGGCCTCTCCCAAATCATCCACTTGTTGTTTAAGCGACCTAAACTTCTGTTCTAACTGCTCATAAAAGAAGGTACCGGATTCACCTATAGGTAGCCTCCCCTCACCTTTCATTTGTTGAAGCCAGTTCCGCCTAGGTTCAGCAACAATGCGTTCTCCCAAAACAAAACTGTCTAAGGCATTGAAGCTAAAAGGCTCATCATGCTGAGGAAAATCGTCAAAAATAGAGAGCTGAGCTTGCCAATGATGTTTAAAAAATGCCTTCACTGGACGTTGATAAAAATACAGTAAGTCTGCAATATCGATTTCTTCGTAACCTTCTGTGCTATCACTCTGAGCTTTGTTATCAGCTATCCAGAAAGGCTGAGTAACAGGCGCTTGCATATTAACTTTAGCCGCATCAAGCCATTGCCTCTTATAACTTAGTGTCCGATTATCGACCTTACCTTTCGAATTAAAATAACCGAACTCGTAGGGTTGTAGACCATGTAAAGTCGTTAAATGATGATTCAGATTATCCGCAGTCTCTTTGGGGGTTAGAACAAGATCACCAACAATCGCATAATGTTGAAGGCAATAATCGATCAATTCAGCAACAAGAATAGATTCATTCCTTTTGTTATTGTCGCGCAAACTAAAACCAATATAACTGATATACAAACATTCACGCGCCGATAAAATAGCTTCTAAAAACAAATATCGGTCATCTAGACGCCTCGAACGATCGCCTTTTTGAGCTTTCGCTGTCCGCATAAGATCGAAACCAATTGGAACACTTTGTCTTGGATAAGCATCATCATTCATGCCTAAGAGGCAAACTGTTTTAAAGGGGATGCTGCGCATTGGCATTAATGTACAAAAATTAACTTTACCTGCTAAAAAGCGTTGACCGACGCCTTTTGCCTCTAATGCTTGCTCCAATACACTCACAAATACATCTTGCTCAATGCCTTCCGGGTATTGCTCATGATGTGCTGCTAACTGCTCGATTGCTTGCCTTAATTGAACAACATATTGCTCATCATCAACTGAAGGAAAATAGATATCCTCTATCACTTGGAGTGCATCAGTACACTTATCGCTAATGGTCTTTTTTTGTTGACAAAGCTCTAGAACACCTTCCAATTCTTGTATGTACAAATAGAACTTCCCAAGAGCAACAGCCTGTTGTCCTTCGACTTCATGGTAAGGAATAATGGCGTCGTTGGAATACCCAGTTATCAGCAAATCGGGCTGCATTGCATACCCTGCTATTAATCGCTTAAGCCCGAATAGCCAGCTATTTTGTTCTTCTGTAGGAATATCCCATTGTTCTTTACTAAGGCCGTCCCACCCCCAACGTATACCAACATCCATCAACCAATATCGTAAACGACTAAACTCCTGTGAACTAATATCAAATTTACCTAAAACAGCAGGAACTTCACAGATATCTAGCACTTCACTTAACGTTAAGCGGCTAGTATGTAAACGCATCAGTTGAACAAAACTTCGCAATAAGGGAGATTCTTGATTGATATTCCTATCAGATATAGCAAACGGGATGTACAAATCAGCGGCTGTACTCCCAAACACACCTTCGATGTATGGTGCGTAAACAGCTATATCTGGCATCATGACGATAACGTCACCGGGGTGCCATTCAGGGTTTTCATTGAATAGATGTAGCAGCTGATCATGCAAAACTTCTAGCTCTCTCACAATAGAATGACAAACGTGAACTTGTAGCGAGGAATCATCTGTAGAAAGCTCCACTTTGGGAAACGTTTGGCCATTCGATAGGAACTCTTCAGGTGTTAATACTTCATTGGTTCTTCTCGTTTCAAGTTCATAAATGCTCGCTTGAATTGCACTTAAAAGGCTTTCTTCAGGTGTTGGATCAAAGTGATCGTGCTGTGTTTCAACATATTCGAGTAGCATATCTTGATAATCTCGTCCCAGCTTTCCCCAAGATGCCAGCAAAGGATGACCAACATCAAGATAATCATCTAACGCTTGTTCTAAATTCTCATCATAAGCAGCAAGTTGTTGTACTGCTTTATATCTTTCATCAACCAGGTCCGCCCAATAATGTTGACAAGGGTTCAACCAGAATATGACAACCTCTCTTTGTTTAGCCAATGCTTCTAGCACTTGGAGTTGCTGCAAAGGGAGTGCTGATATCCCAAAAACAGCGATCCCTTTATGCTCCCCTTCTACGCCACTACCATTAAGTTTCTCTAATAAACCGTGATGCAGGTTGGCACGGTGAGATGGCGATTCACCAAGTGTTTTCGACAGTTCAATAATCTGTCGCCAAAGAATGGGCTGCCATGGGTGTTTATCGTTATCAACGTCAGGCAAGTTATCATTACCGCTTTCCCATTGGGTTATCCAATTAGGCCGATAGACAAGATATTGGTCAAAGATATCTGCAATTTTGCTACACAACTCAAACAACCGAATTTGTTTGTCGTCACCATATTCAGATGATGAGAGATAGCTTCGAATACTGGAAAACGCTTCTTCTTCTAGCAAAGTCGGCAGTATTCGCATTAGTTTCCAGGCCATATTATCTTTGCTAAAAGCAGAGATATCGGGCACATCGGGCAAAT
>CAZVDU010000042.1:11805-27238 GCA_964625615.1 uncultured Pseudoalteromonadaceae bacterium
ATGCAGCATGATCGCGTTGTCACTCCGTTAGATATTGATTTCAAAAGAATAACACCAGTTATACCCAATCAACATTAAAATAGTGGTTTAGCTAGAACAAATTCTCAACCATTGTGTAACAGGTCTAGTTCAGTTAAGACCAATTTGTTAGCATATAGTTTGATAGCCTTAGCCTACAATAATAGCGACAATATGAAATTTATCTCATTTAATATTAATGGCATTCGTGCCCGCATTCATCAACTCCAAGCACTCATAGACAAACACTCGCCTGATGTCATTGGCCTACAGGAAATTAAGGTTCACAACGATATGTTCCCTGTCGAAGATATTGAGGCTATGGGATACAACGTTTATTTTCACGGGCAAAAGGGACATTACGGTGTTGCTCTTATGTGTAAGCAAGAGCCAAACGAGATCCAATACGGCTTTCCGTCAGACGAGGAAGATGCGCAAAGGCGTATGATCATGGGTACCTTTTCCTTACCTACCGGTGAGAAAGTGCGTGTCCTTAACGGTTATTTCCCGCAAGGCGAAAACCAAATGCATGAGACTAAATATCCCGCAAAACGTAAGTTTTACAACGACTTGATGGGTTATTTAGACGATCACCATTCGCCTGATGAAAATATTATAATTATGGGTGACGTCAATATTTCTCACACCGATTTGGATATAGGCATCGGTGAACCTAATAGAAAGCGTTGGTTACAGACTAAGAAGTGTAGTTTCTTGCCTGAAGAAAGAGAATGGATGAATCGTTTATTGGATTGGGGTTTTACCGATAGTTTCCGCTCTATGAATCCAGAAGAAAACGAAAAATTCAGCTGGTTTGATTACCGTTCTAAAGGTTTTAACGACAACCGTGGCTTACGCATTGATTTAATTATTGCGACACCTTCTCTGCACAATCTTCTTAAAGATGTCGGGATAGATTATGAGTTACGAGGTATTGAAAAGCCGTCTGATCACGCACCGATATGGGCGACGTATCACGAGTAATAAAGGAGCATGTCTATCTTACGGTTCGCCTTTCAACATCTATTGATGTATACCGTTATCAACGCTTTTTTGACGTTTGGGTAAATTAGGTGCTTCCTGACTTTTCACTGATTCAGGTAGGCGCCTTAATCGCCTACTTACTTGTTATTAGTGCGACATTTAAGGATATCCATTGGGCTGAATTTAAAAACACTCGAAGGCAACAACATCTTGTTTTTGGATCATCAGCTGCTCTGTTCACTTTATGGCTTTTTAAAACCGGTATTCACCCAGGCCTTGATGTGCACTTTTTATGGTTAACAGCATTGACGTTAATGCTGGGATTCAAGTTCGCCATGCTGAGCAGCTTTGTTGCGCTTGTTGGCGTTACCCTGATTGGCAAGGAAAGTTTGGTACTGTTCGGTATCAATGGCTTGATATCCATTACCATTCCTATTTGCTTGAGCTTTTTAGTGTATACCGTCACCTTTCACAAGCTTCCAAGAAACTTCGCTGTCTATATTTTCATCTGCGCATTTCTGACAGGCGCTGCTTCAATAACCGTTAAAATGTTTTTACTTGGTGGCTACTTTTGGGTGGATAACTATTACGACTGGCAAATCATTAAAGACAATTACTTGGTATTAATCCCGCTGTTACTATTTCCAGAAGCCATGCTAAATGGCATGTCGATGGTTTGTTTGGTGGTTTATCTACCTTCGTGGGTTCTTACGTTTAGAGATAAGTTCTATTTTATCAAAAAATAGATGCCTCAAGTGCTAAAACCATCTATCAGTAAATGTTCTATCAAGTTCTGAAAATGCTTTTTTGAGCAGTACAGCCAATTCATAATAGCGTGGGCGTCCTGCTGATTTTTCAAAAGCACAACCTTGTTGCTGCATCTTTTCTACAATCTCATAATACATATGCATTAATGTTGGTGGCAAGAATGTATTGGAACGAACACCCAGCCACAATAAACCTTGAAAAGGTATGCTCAAAAAGAATGCAACAATCGCAATCACTTGTGGTAAGTACTGAACACCCATTACTTGCAACATAACAGCCGCACAACCTACTCCCAAGGGCGGCATAACTTTCATTGAGAAACGGGTAACGTGAATGACCCTGCCTTCGGGGAACATAGCATAAAGTTCTTTTCTTAACGGCCAAGAATTCATGTATTCCTGTCCATCTTGAAATGTTGATGTCAACGATTTAGACAAATCAAACACTACTCAAAAAGCGATAAGAATCCTTACTCTACTAAAAAAGCACGAGTAGATTCAAATTATCGTTGGGACGAATTAGTATTCTTTGTAACAAATGCGTCTAACAATTTATGGTTCAGCCCTTTACGCCTAGTTATCTATTCCTTAGAATCACCGACCAAATTTGCTGTGGAGTATTTTATTATGTCAGAAACAAGACATTGCCGACTTTTGATATTGGGATCTGGCCCTGCGGGATATGCTGCAGCAGTCTATGCGGCGCGTGCTAATCTTAACCCAGTGTTAATTACAGGTATTCAACAAGGTGGACAATTAACAACAACCACTGATGTTGAAAACTGGCCAGGCGATCCAGAAGGCTTAACTGGCCCAGATCTAATGATTCGCATGCGTGAACATGCAGAAAAGTTCGATACCGAAATTGTTATTGATCACATCAACGAAACCGATTTAAAGCAACGTCCTTTTGTACTTAAAGGCGACAATGGGACTTATACCTGTGATGCATTAATTATTTCGACAGGTGCATCAGCCAAATACCTTGGTATGGAAAGTGAAACCGCTTTCATGGGTAAAGGTGTTTCAGCATGCGCGACGTGTGATGGTTTCTTCTATAAGAACCAGAAAGTAGCTGTTGTAGGCGGCGGAAATACGGCAGTTGAAGAAGCACTTTATCTTTCAAATATTGCGTCAGAAGTGCACGTTGTGCATCGTAGAGATTCATTCCGTAGCGAAAAAATCCTTGCGGATAGATTGTTAGACAAGGCAGAAAATGGCAACGTCACCTTGCATTTGAATCGCACACTAGACGAAGTATTAGGCGACCAAATGGGCGTAACCAATATTCGTATTAAAGATACTGACTCAAATAATACTGAAGAGCTAGATGTTATGGGGCTGTTCATCGCTATTGGACACAAACCTAATACGGATATCTTTGAAGGCCAAGTTGATATGAAAGACGGTTATATCAAAATTCAAAGCGGTACTGAAGGTAACGCAACACAAACCAGTGTCCCTGGCGTATTTGCTGCTGGTGACGTTTGTGATCACATTTACCGCCAAGCCATTACATCAGCCGGAACAGGTTGTATGGCGGCATTAGATGCAGAGAAATTCTTAGACGCTCTATAACATTTCATTGATTTAAGAATGAAATGACAAAAAAGGCTCGCTTCGCGGGCCTTTGTTATTTATAAATGTATTATAATCCACTTAAGCCTAACCTATTTGAATAACCAGCCATTGCTTCGTTACTTGCAAAAAGACGCCCCCTTTCCAGCAATTGAGACAGCATGGAAGGAACCCAACGGCTTATTAGCCATGGGAGCTGATTTATCGGCTTCAAGGCTCATTGAAGCTTATGCTAATGGTATTTTCCCCTGGTACAGCGATGGTGACCCTATACTTTGGTGGTCGCCCGACCCAAGAGCAATTCTGATGGTAGGTGAATTTAAACCTTCTAAGAGCCTCATCAAGTATCATCGAAAATTGGAAAGCCTCAAGGTTACGCGCAATATAGCCTTTGATAGCGTTATTGAGTCCTGTGCAACTGTGCCAAGGCAAGATCAGGGAACTTGGATAACATCAAATATGATTGATGCTTATAAAGCACTGCATAGAGCAGGAGCTGCACATTCTATTGAAGTCTGGAGGAATGATGAATTGATAGGCGGCTTGTATGGCGTTGGCGTCGGAAAGGTATTTTGTGGCGAGTCAATGTTTCATCATCTCAGTAACGCATCAAAAATTGCGTTTTGGTATCTCAACCAACACCTTGCTTCATACAAATATAGAATTATCGACTGTCAAATGTTAAACCCGCATTTAGCGTCACTAGGTGTATACGAAACCTCTCGCGCAAATTTTTCAAAGACAATACAAAGCTTGACACGGGACAGTATTGACCCAACATGCTGGAAGCCCGGTGACATTGTCTGTGTGAATAAAGATGATGCTCTATGAAGTTTGGTATAACGCAGGAGTTTGCGTGTAGTTACCTACCTGAACACAATGAACGCTTGTTGGTATTCGCAGAAGAGTCTGTCACAACTGACGCTTATGAAACACTCATACATGCGGGTTTTAGACGAAGTGGCGAGCAAATCTATCGACCTCATTGCATTAATTGTCAAGCTTGCCAGTCCATACGGTTACCCGTAGAACAGTTTCGTCCATCGCGCAGTCAGAAACGCTTGCTCAACAAAAACAAAGATTTGCACATATCTCTCAGTAATAAGAATAAAGACTGTTATTACGAAATATATGAGAGATACATTAATGAGCGTCATCAGGATGGCGGTATGTATCCTGCCAGTCATGAACAGTACGAGGGTTTTTTACCGAGCTCTTGGCTGCAACAGTACTATGTAGAGTTTTGGTTGGAGGATCGTTTAATTGGTATCGCTGTCACTGACGAATTAAATTTATCGTTATCTGCGCTATACACTTTCTTCCTACCAGAATTTGAAAGTCGCTCTTTAGGTACTTGGGCGATTTTAAAACAAATTGAACTCGCTAAGCAATTGAACAAACCTTACCTGTACCTTGGATACCAGATCGATGAATGTCGAAAAATGAGCTATAAGAGTAACTTCAAACCTAATGAGCGCTTTATCAACAACCATTGGTGCTTTTTTCCTGCTGATTAACGGATAAATGGCATTTTTTGAAAAAAAATGCAGCAATGGCTTTACAGTGCACAACTTATTGGGCAAAATCTGCGCGGCAATTTTTACACTATCTGAGGTTAAGCTGACTAAATGGCGAAAGAAGACAGTATTGAAATGGAAGGAACGGTGCAAGACACACTTCCAAATACAATGTTCCGTGTGGAATTAGAGAATGGTCACGTGGTGACTGCGCATATTTCTGGAAAAATGCGCAAAAATTATATCCGTATTTTAACAGGCGACAAAGTCACTGTTGAGATGACGCCTTATGATTTGACCAAAGGTCGCATTATCTACCGCGCAAGATAAGCCTTTTCAGCAATTCGGCACAAAAGCTCAACATTACGTTGAGCTTTTTTATGCCTCATACATCAGTCGACATTAAACTTCAGTCGCTTTGGACTTCTTCAAAGACTCATAGACAAAAGAAAGCTCCTCTTTCTTCAAATCTATTTTTACATTTCCACCATCAGACAACTGCCCAAACAACAGTTCATTTGCGAGCTCTTTCTTAACATGCTCCTGAATAACTCGACTCATCGGTCTCGCCCCCATGGATTTGTCATAGCCTTTTTCAGCCAACCACTTCCTAGCTTTATCAGTGACTTCAAGAGAGACTGATTTAGCGTCCAACTGTGCTTGCAACTCTACAATAAACTTATCTACCACTTGTAAAATAATTTCTTCATTTAAGTGATTAAACCAAATAATACCATCCAAGCGATTGCGGAACTCAGGTGTAAACACCTTATTAATTTCAGATATAGCGTCAAAGCTATGGTCCTGTTGTTTAAAGCCGATAGACGTTCGCACCGTCTCTTGAACACCTGCATTGGTCGTCATAACCACTACAACGTTCCTGAAATCAACCTTACGGCCATTATTATCTGTTAGCGTTCCATGATCCATAACTTGCAATAAAATGTTGTAGACGTCACTGTGGGCTTTCTCAATCTCATCCAACAACACCACTGCATGAGGATTTTTAATAACAGCATCAGTTAACATGCCACCTTGATCAAACCCTACATATCCTGGAGGTGCACCAATCAATCGACTAACAGCATGACGTTCCATGTACTCAGACATATCGATACGGATAAGCTCAACGCCCATAACCTTTGCTAACTGTTGCGTTACTTCTGTCTTACCTACGCCCGTTGGGCCTGCAAATAGGAAACTACCTATAGGCTTTTGCTCAGTACCTAAACCGGAACGCGACAATCGAATTGCATCCGTCAAGGTTGTAATAGCTTTATCTTGGCCGAATACCACCATTTTTAGGTTTCTATCTAAATTCTTCAGAACATCTTTGTCAGAAGCTGATACAGAGTTCTCTGGGATACGTGCAATCTTAGCGATAATATTTTCAATATCATTAACGTTAATCGTTTTCTTACGTTTTGATGTTGGCAGTAGCTGCTGACTCGCACCAGCTTCATCTATCACATCAATTGCTTTATCGGGTAACTGACGTTCGTTAATGTACTTTGATGAAAGCTCCGCCGCAGCACGGATAGCTTTATTCGTAAAACGCACTTTGTGATGTTCTTCATAACGTGATTTAAGGCCTAGCAAAATCTTGGTGGTATCGCTAACACTTGGTTCAACAATATCGACCTTTTGGAAACGACGAGCGAGTGCTCTATCTTTCTCAAAAATGCCTTGAAACTCTTGATAAGTAGTGGAGCCGATACATCTAAGCTCACCACTAGAGAGTTTTGGCTTCAATAGATTAGAAGCATCCATAACACCACCAGAAGCAGCACCTGCTCCTATAATGGTATGAATCTCGTCAATGAATAGGATAGCGTCAGGATCTTTCTCTAACTCCTTTAGAATGGCTTTGAGGCGCTTCTCAAAGTCCCCTCGATACTTAGTACCTGCTAATAATCCGCCTAAATCAAGTGAATACACGGTTGCTGATGCAATCACATCGGGCGTATCGCCTTCAACAATACGATAGGCCAAACCTTCTGCAATTGCTGTTTTACCAACACCGGCTTCTCCAACTAACAAAGGATTATTCTTTCTTCGACGACATAATATTTGAACCGTCCTTTCGAGTTCATCGTTTCGACCAATCAAAGGGTCTATCTTGCCATCCTTCGCCTGTTGGTTGAGGTTAGAAGAATACTTTGCGAGTGCACTGCTACTTTCTTCGCTTTCGTTTACTTCTTCTTCGTTTTCATTTCTTGCTGTTTCTTCTTCGCTTTTTGACACGCCGTGAGAAATATAATTAACGACATCTAAACGGGTAACATCTGCCTTTTTCAGAATATAAACGGCTTGTGATTCCTGCTCACTAAATATGGCAACCAAGACATTGGCACCACTAACCTCCTCCTTCCCTGAAGATTGCACGTGAAAAACAGCTCTCTGTAATACTCGCTGAAACCCTAAAGTAGGCTGAGTTTCTCGTTCGTTCGTTTCATCTTCGAGGATAAGTGGAGTTGTGTCTTTCACAAAATCAATCAGCTCGGTTTTTAGAGAATCGACATTTGCGCTACAGGCTTTCAGCGCATCTTGAGCAGCTGCATTATCTAATAATGCGAGTAACAAGTGCTCAACGGTCATAAATTCATGTCGATTTTCTCGAGCGAATATGAAGGCTTCATTCAGCGTTCTTTCTAAATCTTTATTTAACATACTAATGCCCTCTTACTACTTAAGCCATTTCCATAGTACACATTAACGGGTGCTGATTCTTCTTCGCGTACTGGTTCACATGCATAACTTTGGTCTCTGCAATCTCTGCAGTAAACACACCACATACCGCTCTACCTTGATAATGTACAGCCAACATTAACTGATAAGCCTTTTGTTCGTCCATCCTAAAAAAGACTTTTAGCACATCTACAACAAAATCCATCGGCGTATAATCATCATTATTGAGTATAACTTTGTACATGGGTGGAGGCTGAACCTTCTTTTCTATTGCCTCAATTTGCTTCTCTTTCGTGGTCCCAATTAGGGTGTCTTTACTCATAACGCCATCTTAATGTGAAATTTTTTTGACTTTTCTGTATTTTCTGGCAAATTGACTTGACAGATCGTGGTTAAAAAACCTACATTTTTTATGTGTTAGAACTAATAATAATAATACTAGCACAATGTAACACTCCCACCATTGTGGGGATTATAAAAGGTTAGTTCAAGGGACTAAGAGGAAGTAGAAGTATGGCAGTTGGTAAAGTTAAGTGGTTCAACAACGCTAAAGGGTTCGGTTTTATTGTTCCTGAAGATGGTGGTGATGATGTTTTTGCACATTATTCCACTATTCAAATGGAAGGATATCGCTCACTCAAAGCAGGGCAAGAAGTTAAGTACGAAGTCATGCAGGGTCCTAAAGGCCTACATGCTGAAAATATCGACTTTTCGGATATAGCAGGCGAACCTGAAAGCTAAAACGTAACAATCAAAGTTACTATAAATTAAGCAGCCCATCTGCATTTCAGGTGGGCTAGATTCCTCTCGTTTTTCTCTAATCACATTCTATGATAGTCATATCTTTATCCGTGTCTCAATGAGCACTCTTATAACACGTATTTATTTACCTATTGCATGATTTATCTTTGCGTCTATAAGTCTTCAAAGAGCAGTATTAATGCTTTGGTTAAGCGCTTATATAGATTCACATTATACGAATGTATTATAGAGTAATTGAGAATGAGCCAATGCAAGGAAAGACATGAATGAAAATAACATTCTAAAGAGGTAAATACTGACAAGCATCATTTAACGATTATTGATGTTGAGCTCAGTTGTATCGAGATATAATAGCTAACTCAGTGATGCGATACACTAACCTGAGAATCTGTAAACAATTCGTTATTTTCTAAATACTTATCCCGTCTCATTCGCCATTCCGCCAAGTCTACTTGCATCATTTCATGATCTTCAATCTTTTCGATACGTTGAAGCTCAGTCAATAACAAAACCGCGACATGATTGTCGAACTTTCTTTTACTGCGAAAGCTAGGGACCGCAAAATATGCTGTTGCAGCTAGCATAATCAAAATAAATATTGTAACTAAGAGTATATCCATATCAACTCCACTTTACTCTTCAATGGAAGACAAACATTCAAACCCGATTTACCGATCATATCATCTATTAAACGCATAATTTATACGTGTATTACATCAACATGGGTCATCTTACCAGCTAATCTATATTGCCTATATTAGACGAATGGCTAGTTATCTACATCCTAGACCGCATGCCAGAAGCGTTAAAACAGTTTCAACGCAATCAAAAGCCTTTCTATCGCATATAACTCACCAATACCCAGATTTTACCTTAGATTGGTGAATTTGCAATCACTTAAGGGTATTATTTCTTACCAACACAGCAAAAAGGAACACCTCGGTCTTTACTCGTGCCAATTCGAGTATGGAATATCTTTCTTTAAGATGAACTTATAATAAAACATAATAAATAAAGGGAAGTAGGCAATGGCTACAAACATAACGTTACCAGCGAAAATAAGCTCTGTATCAAAAGAGGTTATAATGCCGCTTTTCCAATATACCCGATCAAACATCTCCAACATATAAGTCGTGATTAAGAAAAAAGTGATTACTGAGGAGTAGGCAACCTGATCAACTCTAACTTTTCTGTAATGAGCAAGAATTGAAAGTACGAATATATACAGAAATTCAAGTAAAGCCCAAATCCCATATATGTATATTATATTATCACCTAAAACAGGTCTGTAATAACAAGAAGCTGTATAACCAAACATATAAAAGGCTGTCAGTACAAATGCAAATAGAGCTAGCTTAGGCTGCTTAATGCTCATACAGATGCCAATAAGCACTATGCACAGCATAATAGCGTAACTATCTAATGCTCTTTTAGTCATATCTAAAAGGCAATCATTCATAAATCGAGCCCTGTCCTATCTCAAAAATGATATATCACTTAATAGTTTCTTAAGTAGGCTTGATTAGTTAATGAATATACTAATCAGCCTAACTTTACTATTTTTCATCTTCATCGTTGCCATCACCATTACCAGGCGTTACATATTCAAGCATATTCGAATCCTTCTAAAATATTTACGAACCACTTAAGTTAAACTCAAGCAATAAGAGTGTGCTTTTTGCGACACCTTGTGTCAATAACATTAATAGAATCATAAGGTTGGCATACCTTTTTAGGTAATTTTTACTACCTTTTCGGGCGTTTTTTTATACTTGAGTTAACTATAGCATCTAGCAAACGCTTCTATTTAAAAAGTTTCGTTGATGGTGATAGGATCACACACATTCCTTACAAAAAAAGAGTTTATTCCATGTGGTACGTTATTTTTTCTCAAGATATTGAAAACAGCCTTTTATTAAGAATGGAAGCTAGGCCTGCTCATCTTGCTCGATTAAAAGAACTTGAAGAACAAGGTCGTTTATTAGTCGCAGGCCCCTGCCCTGCCATAGATAGCGAAAATCCAGGAGACGCTGGCTTTACCGGCTCTGTTGTCATCGCTCAATTTGATTGTTTAGCTGACGCTCAGCAGTGGGCAGATGCCGACCCTTACAAGGCAGCTGGCGTTTATCAAAGCAGCACAGTAAAACCTTACAAAAAGGTATTACCCGCTTAAGCGACAGCCTGTGCAAAAAACTTTTGAAAGTCGATTTTATAGTCTTCGGCTTTCACAATTTCTTCAATCTCTTCTTTGCAATGACTAGCAGCGAGGTCAATATCTTTTATCGGCAAATAGTGCCTATTCTTACCACAATAAAATAACTTAACTTCAGGTTCTAGCGGCTTTTCCTGATTCACTTTAGTCACAAGCCCTATTTTACAGCTCTTCATCTTAACCAGCGTACCGGCTGGATATAAACCAATGCACTGAATAAACTTGCGTACCAATTCGCCATCAAAATGAACGCCGCTCTCACGCATCATTATTTTCATAGCTTTCATGGCTGGCATACCCTTTTTGTACACCCTCTCTGCGGTCATGGCATCATAGCAATCAACAATTGAAATCATGCGACCATATAAGCCTATTTGATCATCCTTAAGTTTATTAGGGTACCCCGTACCATCAATTTTCTCGTGATGCTGCATCACAGTTTCGAGTACGAACGGTTCGAGATCATCAAACTGTGACAGGTAATCACCACCGTAATTGACATGATTTCGCATGATCACAAACTCTTCATCTGTCAACCTACCTGGCTTATGCAAAATCTCATCAGGCACTTTTATCTTGCCGATATCATGAATAACACCAGCAAAAGCTAGTTTTTGGGCGATCTTTTTATCAAACCCCAAGTGTGTCGCAAAAGTTGCCAACATAATGCCGACATTGATGGAATGTTCTAATAGGTACGCATCTTTCTCACGAATACTTGTCATACATAGCAATGCATTTGAATTTCGTTCCAAAGAATCAACCAGTTTGTTAGACATCGTCTCTATCTGTTTGACATCTACGGCTATTTCACGATCAACGGCATTAAGGAGTTTTTTCTGGAAAGACTTAGCTTGCTGATACAAACCTGTAGCTTTTGAAAGTTCATCATCAAATTTAACAGGTTTACGTTCCTCGGTTTTCTGCTTTTCTTCAGATTCTTTCTTTTTTGTAAGTGTTTTGCTGGTGTCTATTTCTACTTCAAGAACACCTTTGAGCATCAGGCTTTTCATCGCTGATTCGGTTTTAATCCAACCAGCTGTCGTCAGATTCATATTACCTTTTTGCTTGACGAAGCGTATGACATACATACCAATTTCAAGCTGATTTGTTTTTATTGTCCTTAACATTAATGTGTCTTACCTATCACTACATATGGACTTTTAATTATTGTGGCTCAGAGATTAAACAATTTAGCACTTTATCTCAATCTGATTAAGGTATTTTACTTGCTAAACGCTCATTCATGTCGACCATAACCTGGCGAGTAAAGTCCTTATTATCACTCTCTTCCATTAATGCATTAATATCAGACTTATAGCGTTCAATATCTATCAGTTCTAGATTGACGCTAATTGTCTTAAATAAGCGAGGAAACCGATTTACCCCAGGCTTTTGAATATGGTGCAGGCCACCACTGTATACAAATAGGATTTTGCCATGATGAATACGCTCCATAATTTCAGCGACACCGCCACGCACCCTCATTGTACGCCCGAACTTATCAAGTCCACTGTCACGCTTCATACGTCCCTCAGGGAGTATTGCCGCAACAGTGTCGTCATTGATATGGTTTAAGAAATGCGACCAACTATCATCCTTTTTTCGTGTGATGGGTACGGCACCCGGTAAAATCAACTTTAGCAACTTACCTGTCAGCGGCCTATTCATAGTTACGTCGGCACCTGGCACTACCAACTTACGCGCTAATAACCAAACGTAGCGCCACGATGCAAACCTAATGAATACAGGTTCAAACAGACTGGTATGATTCAATAAAACCATCAACCGAACATCACCAAGATCACGTTTTTTAGAATCATTTA
Organism: uncultured Pseudoalteromonadaceae bacterium; assembly: GCA_964625615.1. Lineage (GTDB taxonomy): Bacteria > Pseudomonadota > Gammaproteobacteria > Enterobacterales > Alteromonadaceae > M269. The sequence goes on from CAZVDU010000042.1 coordinate 24,158, forward strand.
GCCAAGCTGCATTACCGCGATAGAAAATATGACATAGCAACTTAATTATAGAAAAAGACAAAAAACTCGATATGTATCGCACAAAAATAACTCGTCCCCTACTTGCCTTACCATCAAACATTTGATGATGTGGCAACTCAGTCAAAAAAATTATGCGAATTATACTGAAATGCTAATTGATTAATATGGCTTATGAAAAGATACCGTGCAGATATTATCGACCTAACCTCACAAATTGGAGATAGCGAGCCTCGTAGATGAGATTGATAAGAAATTCAGTTAAGATTCAGACTAAAACGCATAGTCTAACGCAATTCTCACTGTATGATTGAAAAGCGTGTTTTATCTGTGCATGATATCAATATACTCTTTTCACTTAACAGTAAGGCATACCTTCGGGGGCTTCCTAAATGTTTGAGCAACGCCTAAAGTTTTTTAACGAGATTTAATCCTCTGATATGAGATCACATTTTCAATTAGTTTGCTCAGAAATGCGCTCCCTTGCAGCGACTTACATGCTCGTTTTGACGTTATGCTTTTCTCCTTTTTCTTATGCACAAACGCAACAGCCCTCTGCGCAAAAAAAGGAAATCAACAAGACACAAGCTGCAAACAAAGCTAAGCAGATGGTAAAAGGCCGAGTACTTCGCGTAGAACAAGGAAAGAAAAATTATCGCGTCAAAATGCTGAAGAAATCAGGTAGGGTCGTATCAGTAAGTGTCGACAAGCAATCAGGTAAAGTGGTTGAAACCAAGAAAAGTGGAAAAAAAGATTAATGCGAATATTAGTAGTAGAAGATGATAGCCGTTTGCTTACCCAGTTAGACGTTATGTTAAGACAAAATGGCTATAGCGTTGATTTAGCTGATGATGGCCAAAAAGCTGAGTTTTTATTGAATGAATACCCATACGACTTAGCTGTTATTGATATTGGTTTGCCTATTATTGATGGCCTCACTGTTGTTCGAAACGCCCGCAAGAATGATGTTTCTTGTCCTTTTTTGATCCTTACGGCACGCGATCGTTGGCAAGAAAAGGTAGAAGGCCTAGACGCTGGTGCCGACGACTACATGACCAAACCCTTCCACAATGAAGAATTACTCGCTAGAGCCAAGGCACTTATTCGACGAGCATCAGGGCAAGCAAATCCTTCCATCGAGCGTGGCCCTATTAAGCTAGACACGTTAGCTGACGAAGTAACAGTCAATGACGAGTATATAGAACTAACAGCATACGAATATAAAGTTTTAGAATATTTGTTGATGAATCAACAGAAAGTCGTTTCGAAAACAGAACTAACAGAGCATATTTATGATCAAGATTTTGATCTAGACAGTAACGTCATCGAAGTTTTTGTCGGACGGCTTCGTAAAAAACTGGATCCGGAAAACCAATACAAGCCGATTGAAACAGTCAGAGGTAGAGGTTACCGTATTAACCGGAATTTATGAAAAAACGTTCGTTAAAATACAGGAGTTTTTTAGCTGCTATTCTCGCATTACTCATCTTTATACCACTAGCAGCTATTGCTCTTGAACGAGCTTTTGTCAGCAGTTTAACTCAATCAATTCTTGAACAGCTTCGTGTTCACAGTCTAACGCTTATCACAGAGTTCGAGTTTGAAAACAATAATGTGATGATGCCTCAGTTTTTATACAACGAAAAACTTAACATGCCAGAGTCAGGCTTATATGCCTACATTCGAACAGCTCAATCACAAGTTTGGCGATCGGAATCAAGTATTAGTATGGAAGCTCCTTCAGTACTCGCAGCCCCCATAACAGGTGGAGAGAGTTTCGAAAGTAAAGTAAATGACGAAAACGCTTATTTCAAGTACAGCTATACAGCAGAATTTGAGGAAAATGATCATTATACACCTGTTACTTTCCACTTGTTTCAAAGCACCGATGAGTTCAACGAACAACTCAAACAATATCGAATAACGCTCTGGTATTGGTTAGGGATAGTCTCAATTGTATTGATGACGCTATTGTTGTTTAGTCTCAATGCAGCATTAAGCCCAATCAATCAATTGGTGAAGCAAATTAAAGGGGTCGAAAAAGGCGAGTTAAATCAAATCCAACAAGACTACCCCGATGAGTTAGAGCAGTTAAAGACCAGTATCAATCATTTATTGAAAGCTGAGATGCAGCAACGACAACGTTACAAAAATAGCTTAGGTGATCTAGCGCATAGCTTAAAAACCCCCTTAGCACTGCTAAACAGCCAAGAGGATATGCCAGAGGCTACCAAACAGCCTCTGCAACAAATTCAACACAGCATAGCACGACAACTCAAAAGATCGGTGGGCGCAGATAGCGCCTGGCTTAGTGTACAGCCCTTGAAGAAAATCACTACGCAATTAATCGGCGCCATGACCAAAGTCTACGCAGACAAAAACATTGTGATTACACTAATATGCGAGCACGAAGTTAATTTCAAGTGTGATAAAACGGATATCATGGAATTACTCGGCAATATATTAGATAACGCCTGCAAAGCAGCTCACTCCAAAATAGAAGTGCACTTAAAGCAAACACAAGACATTATCATTTTAATTGAAGATGACGGCCCTGGCATCTCTGATGAACACACAGACTCATTGCTCACGAGAGGCACTCGATTAGATACTTACGCTGAGGGACAAGGCATAGGTATGGCTGTCGTTAGCGATCTGGTTGACGCTTACGGTGGTGCATTGGATATCGGTAAAAGTGAGCTCGGTGGTGCAAAAATCCAGGTAGCATTTCCGGCGGATAATTAGACAACTGATCAAGCAGTGTAAATAAAAGCGTATAAATATTACTCACAATAAACACGAATTAAGCACTTATAAAACAAAATGCAAATTTACGGTTGACACTTACAAGAGCGCACCTATAATAGCGCTCCACTTGCTTAGGGAGCTTCTCTAAACAAGGTAAATAGAAAGACGGACGCTTAGCTCAGTTGGGAGAGCATCGCCCTTACAAGGCGAGGGTCACTGGTTCAAGCCCAGTAGCGTCCACCACTCTATTTTAAACATCCAAAATGGACGCTTAGCTCAGTTGGGAGAGCATCGCCCTTACAAGGCGAGGGTCAC
>CAZVDU010000043.1:0-26902 GCA_964625615.1 uncultured Pseudoalteromonadaceae bacterium
GCTTTATCAAAAAGGGCTTGATTATTAGACACTAACATACCACCTTCGCCAGTAGTCATGGTCTTTGTGCCATGAAAAGAGAAGACCCCAAAATCACCAATAGCCCCGGCTTTCCTACCTTTATATTCTGACCCCAATGCTTCCGCAGCATCTTCGATGACGGGTAGGTTATGCTTCCTTGCGATTGCCATTACTGCGTCCATATCGACTAAATTTCCATAGATATGAACCACTAAAATCGCTTTTGTTGAAGGTGTTATTGCAGCTTCAATATGACTTGGCTTAACACACCAGGAATCTCTTTCTACGTCGACAAAAACAGGTGTTGCGCCAAGTTGAACGATGGGTGACACAGATGCAATCCAAGTGCTATCTGGCACAATCACCTCATCACTCGGTTTTAAGCCTAAACTTGCAAAAGCGATATGCAACGCTCCAGTACAACTTGATGTTGCTAGTCCGAAGGGAGAACCTTGATAGCGTTTAAATGCGTTCTCAAATTTAATAAGGTAATCATAACAATTTTCACCCCAGCCGTTCGTGATTGCGTCATTAACATAGCTTATTTCTCTTTCGGTAATCGAAGGTTTGGCTGCGAGTACTTTTCTCATATGCCGACTTCCAAACTGGGTATCAATGTGACAAAGGTTGTATCTGTGAGCGATTTGAGCTGTTGCTTCACTTCGTTTTTAATGTTCCAAGGTAATATGATGAGGTAATCTGGTGGCGTTTCATTCAATACTTCTGGTGAAAGTATCGGTATGTGGCTTCCAGGCATAAATTTACCCTGTTTTGAGGGGGCAGAGTCGCACACTCCAGGCAATAAATCAGGCTTTACTCCGGCATAGTTGAGTAGTGTGTTTCCTTTGGCGGCAGCTCCATACGCTAAAACTGATTTTTTTTCGGCCTTCAATTTGAGTAAAAAGCTGAGTAATTCATGTTTCGTGACTTCTGCACTTTTTTGGAAATTTGTGTAAGTCTCAAGCGATAATAAGCCGAACATTTTTTCTTCATTTAACAATGCTTTTAGTGTGTTGGAGCGAGGCTTTTTCTGTGTCGCTTTTGATGCATAAATCCTTAAACTGCCGCCATGTGTTGGTAATTCCTCAACATCAAAAATATCGAGCTCTGCCTTTTGAAATATTGAAGTCACAGCATGGAGTGATAGATAAGAAAAATGTTCATGGTAAATTGTATCGAACTGATTGAAAGCAATGAGTTTTTGCACATGAGGAAATTCCATTGTGATGACACCAGTGTCCTTCAAAATAATGTGCAGGCCAGCAACAAAGTCATTGATGTCTGGGACATGCGCTAAGACATTGTTACCGATAATAAGATCTGCCTGTTGCCCTTTTTTACAGAGTTCAGTTGCTAGTTCTGAGGTGAAAAATTCCTCGACAACAGGAATACCTAATTCACGCGACGCATTTGCAGTGTCCTTAGTCGGTTCAATCCCTAGGCAGGGAATTTGAGCAGCTATAAAATTCTTTAACAGGTAACCATCGTTTGATGCAATCTCAATGACATGGCTATTTTCACCTAACGCTAATTTAGGAATTATCATATTTGAATAGTCGGCTGCGTGTTTTAGCCATCCAGATGAGACGGATGAAAAGTAAGCGTATTTTGCGTTGAACATTTCATCAGCGGCAACAAAGTCTTTAGTTTGTACTAACCAGCATTTGTTACATACTTGGACGTCAAGTGGGTAATAAATCTCTGGTTTATGCAAAGCTCCTTCGTCAAGATAAGCATTGGAAGGCGGCGCGTAGCCAAGATCTATAAATTGATGAGTCAACGTTTGACCGCAGTGGCGACAGTTCACAGGCATATCCCATTAAAGGTATTTGATATGAGAGGGTGATGTTCATCCCTCATCGATATTTCTGAGCATGCTAAGGGCCATTCAATGTTGACAGCAGGATCATTAAATCTAAACCCTATTTCGAATTCCGGTTGATAAAATTCAGTGTGTAGATATAGCATCTTGGCGTTATTTGTTAAGGCCTGAAATCCATGAGCGAAGCCTTCAGGAATAATCATCATTTTGTTTAATGACGGGTTTAATATTTCCCCGTGCCAGTGTAAGAATGTTGGCGATGACTGCCTTACATCAATCGCTACGTCGAAAACTTCACCTTCGATGCATCTTACAAACTTTGTCTCCATTGCAGGTGCTTTTTGTAAGTGCATACCGCGTATTGCTCCTTTTTTGACTGTATGCGAATAATTGGCTTGTACAATGTTGAGGTTTGTTTGCGTAGGGCTCAAGGATTTGTGGCAAAAAAAGCGGGAGAACTCACCCCGCTCATCACTTTTTTTTTCACTTGTGGCGACGAATAAGCCGTCTAATTTTGTTGGTGAAAAATTCAATGTAGATGTCCGTCCAATGATTGATATTCAGCAATTTGTTTTAGGCAAATATCGCGCGCTGAGCCGTCAGCTTCGACATACTTAGACCATTCAATAATACTGGTCAATGTTTTTTCTAAGGTCAATTTAGGTTGCCATTTTAGTTTGTTATTGGCTAAAGAGCAGTCTAATGCTAACAATTGTGCTTCATGCAATGTTTCATTGTTTTCTTCGATAACATTTATTGAAGAAGAGTAATTGCTCACGATGAACTGTGTGATCCAGTTAACTTGTTTCAGTGCTGATTTATCAGGGCCAAAATTCCATGCATGAGCGTATTGTGTCCCATCGGACATCAACTTTTCTGCGACCGTTAAGTAACCTGACAACGGCTCTAGAACGTGTTGCCAAGGGCGCACGGCAGATGGGTTTCGTAAAACAATGCTTCTGTTCTCATTTATGGCATTCAATGTATCTGGGACTATACGATTTTCAGCATAGTCGCCACCACCGATAACATTTCCTGCTCGCACCGTGGCTATGGCAACCTTGTGCTGCTCATATTGTTTGGGGTTAAAAAAAGATGAACGATAAGAAGAGGCAAGCAATTCCATACAAGCTTTACTGCTACTGTATGGGTCATACCCACCTAATGGGTCAGATTCCCTATATCCCCAATGCCATTCTTTATTGTCATAACACTTGTCTGTTGATACGAGTATAATTGAGCGCACAGAATCGCATGTTCGACAGGCTTCTAACACGTTTAATGTGCCCATCACGTTTGTTTGGTATGTGTCTATCGGGGCTCGATATGATTCCCTTACCAAAGCTTGTGCTGCTAAGTGGAAAACGATTTCTGGCTGGCATTGCTGGAAGCAGGTCTGAAGCTCAGAAAGATTGGCAAGGTCGGCTATGGTACTTTCCATTTCATCTTCAATATGAGCTAAGTCAAACAAGTTGGTCTTTTTGTCAGGAGTTTTAGCATAACCAGTAACTTCTGCGCCTAATAACTGAAGCCACATACACAGCCAGCTTCCTTTGAAACCGGTGTGGCCTGTCACTAATACCTTTCTACCTTTCCAAAAAGCTGGATTCATTACCATTTTACCCAGGGTGCGTTGCCTTTCGCTAACATAGCTTCAAGCTGGTTTTTATCCCTTAGTGTGTCCATTGGTTTCCAAAAGCCTTTGTGTTTATAGCAAGATAGTTGCCCATCTTTTGCCAGATTCTGCAACGGTTCTTGCTCCCAAATAGTTTCTCTTCCTTCAAGGTAATCAAAAATACCTGTAGATAAAACAAAATAGCCACCGTTTATCCAAGAGTCGTCTCCTGGAGGTTTTTCTTGAAAATGACTGATCATATTCCCTTCAATATTCAGAGCACCAAAACGTCCGGGAGGTTGGATTGCGGTAACGGTGGCAAGACATTTCGATTTTTTATGATGCTTTATAGTGTCTGTTATATCGAGATCTGTCACCCCATCGCCGTATGTAAAGCAGAAATCTTCTCCATTACTTAGGTATTTACGGACTTGCTGCAATCTACCACCTGTGCCTGTTTCAAGCCCTGTATCGACTAAAGTGACTTTCCACGGCTCTGCATGATTCGAGTGAACTTCCATTTTGTTTTTTGTCATGTCAAATGTGATATCAGACATATGTAAAAAGTAATTAGCAAAATACTCTTTAACTACATAGCCTTTGTATCCACAACAAATTATAAATTCACTAATGCCATGTAGTGAGTATGTTTTCATAATATGCCAGAGTATGGGACTACCGCCGATTTCTATCATTGGTTTTGGGCGTAAGTGAGATTCCTCGCTAATGCGAGTGCCTAAACCGCCTGCTAAAATTACTGCTTTAGTCAAACCTTACTCCAAAATGACATTGGTTAAATCTGAAATATCCCATACACACAACGCTTTATCTTGATAATTATTATTTGATTCAGTACAGCCTTCAATGACTATTTCAATGGGAGGGGGAAAGTTAAAAGGTGCTTTTAATAAGTTTAGTGGTCGCCAACCTCCGGTTTTTATATCTATATTGTCCTGTCTATCGACAAAACAAGTCGTTATCAAGTAACGGGCTTTGGAAAGCATTATGTTACTTATGGCCTTACGAATGTCTTCAAACGATAAATGCACAAGGCAATCTCGACAAAAAATCACATCTGAATTGGGCAACGTAGAGCGCATTAAATCCAAATGCTGAAAGTTAAAGTTTGCTGCCTTGTAATGCCTATTATTGTCGTCGATAAGCTCTTTGACAATATCTCCACCGATATAGGATATACCTTCAAAATCAATATCTCTCATCCAATTGAAATCGCCGCATGGTAAGTCTAAAAATACTTTCGTATCCAACCTTTTAAGTAGCTTAGGTAAGCTGCTTTTTATTAAAGCAACTTGGCTTTCCTCCGAACCGGTTCCTGATATACTCTTTTCGCTTCCCCATGCATTTTGTTTGTAGATATCCTCAAAAATATTTTCTGTAGAAAGGTTGTACAACCTTCCAATCTTATTCTCATCTAATATCGTTAATAACGTCTCATATATCTCATCTTCGAATCGCTGTGAAGAGATTATAACGAAGTCTATATCATCGAGTTCACCTTCTTCAAAAGTGGCTATAGGAATACCTAACAACGTGTCCTTTGTAGGGTGGCTATCGAGGATTTTGACGATAGGCATCTTGTCAAACTCTTTACCAAGTAGTTGACTAAGCAATAAAGTGTGTTCACCAGCTCCTATCAGTGCAACTCGTTTGTCCGCATATGAAATCAACCAGTTATGCCAGTTCTCGACTAGCTTTCGAATTGTACGAGGCTCATTTTTTTGCCCTGCTACGGTTAACGTGTTCTGCTTATGCTCTTGCTGCATGTAAGTCACTATTCTTATTAGACTGATGAATGTAATTCACTTGGATGTATCGGCAATCCAACCATTAAACTTAAGTTTGTGTTTTTGCTACTAGGCGCTCATTGTGCGCAGCGCATTATACAGTTCATCGGTAGGTGTATTTAACGCGATGACTAGACCTCTCTCATAATTGGATACACTCTCAGCTTGTGCACCAAGGTTAAATGCCACAATCGGATATTGCATCGCTATGATTTCATGGGTTGTGAAAGAGAATGTTTCAGGACATATTGAAGGCATTAAGAACACTGTGATTTCTTGCTGTTCTATTTCTTTCGGGAGTGTCTCTATATGATATTCCCCTAACACATGTATATTCTCTCTAGGTGATCCCGTATAGCGACCAAAAATGTAGATATCGACTTGCGGCGTTTGTAGAGAAAGGTAGCCGCTTAATTTATCAACCACGTTGGCACCTTTTGGCGTGGTTATATGACCTAGGATGCCTATGCGCATAGTTTTTGATTGAGGTTTAAACACATAACCAGGTTTGAAATAACTCATCGAATGCTCTTGTACTGTTATTTTTTTCTCAAGCTTGGGAAAAGCTTTAAGTACAATTGACTTACTTGAATGTGAAAAAGCTATTATCTCGAGGCATAGACTAAATGTTGTTTCCCACGCTTTTCTCCAATGTATGACATCAGGATCTCTGAGGCAGCCAGATTGATGTCGAGGTCGGCATTTTACACATGTAGACTCATTAGGGACGTTGCAAAACATATCATTGTAGTTAAGTAAATTAAAACTCGGGCATACAGCGTGAAAATCGTGGATTGCTGCGCGGATGGTAATGTTCGACTGCCTTACAAGGTAATTATTCAGAGCAACAAGATGTTTCAAGAATGGCCTATAAGTCACGACTGAATTTATAAAGATTGATTTAGGTGTTAGTTGATTTAATAAGTGAAACACTTCCTTAAATTCAACGTACTCTGATTCACATATTTCTATACCTTGATAGCAGATAAGTTGGATAGCTTTTTGTTGTACATTATCTTTCGATAGAACCAACAAAACCATTCTGCCTTCCGTTAAATGCTCAGCTATAAGTCTCTTCCGGTAAGCTGTAGTTCCTCCCCCTAAGTCATGATCAAATATAATGACTGGGTTTTTATCTCTTAGGTGATGAAAAAAAAGCTCAGTATTCAAGGTATCTCTACTCTCATTAATGCTAAACACTATTGTACTGATTCAACCCTATCTGAATGCGCTTTTTCAAATGACTCTATATCTTCTTTGCTTATGTATTTATAGATGACATGTTTTAAATGAACATTGTTTTGAATTCTGCGTCCTCTCGATGTATCAACGTATCGGGTTTCATCTTCATTGTAGATACAAACATAATGAAGGTAGCTATAGGCTATAGAACCATTCAGCTGAAATATCACAGGATTGTCTTTAGCTTGCGAATCATCCCCCGCCCAGAATTTGGGAATAATGAGTTTGCTTCGCGTTGCTTGCAGGCTAGCCATTATCGTTATTCGCGTCATAAAAATAGGCGAGCGAAGCACAGAGTTTATGTTCAAAGGCGGAGATAATAAGAACGAAACGCCTGGATATGGTTCTTTCTTTTCAAATGAATCAGAAAAAACAATTGTACTCAAACTGCCTTTTAGCAAATCATCTTCTTGCGGTAACTTGTCAACAAAGTAAACGGAATAATGAGGCGTAAGCTCAAGCTCTTTAGATTCATCAAATGACAATATTTGGATGTTCTTAAACCAAGCATAATGTTCTCGCATCATGCAAGTGACAGCTTCTTTGTAATTTTTTGATTCGACGATGAAAACGATGAGCTCGTTCTGGTAATTTAACTCAAGGAGTTTTAAATCACTTTGTGTCGTATTGTAGCCTGATGTATCAAAGATAGATTCGGAGCTATCCTTCAGATATCCCTTGATTTCACCAAAAGTACTTAGCCATTTATTTTTAGCTATGTCCCTCAATTCCTTTATTTCACAATCCTTACCCTGATTACTCGACAGCTTTGTAAATAGAGCATTTGCATAATTGACTGTACCGTAGAGGTAATAGAACAATAGTGATTTGCCATGTTGGTATGATGCAAACAGCATTTTCCTTTGCTTCTCAATAAGCTGATTGATATCACTACCATCGTTTAAGCTTTGAGTAATCAATTGTTCAAAAGCGTCAAGCTCGGTCAATAACAAATCGTGCGAGAAGCCAGCATCATATCTTTCTATAAAGTTATTTAACTGCTCAGTTTCGAATATTTCTGTTTTGATTCTTTTGATAGCGGCACTTTTTTGAGCAGGTTTTGTCGTGATGAAAATATCTTCAGCAGGAAGTGGCAGAGCCCCTTGAATCCTTGCTCCATCACTGCAGTTGTAAAAGCTTTGTAGGTTCGACTTAGATGCGGTTACCTGCTCAATCATTTGGCGAGAAAGCTTAAACTCTTGCTTAGTATTGACCATTGCTCTGAAGTTACCTGGTACTGACAGAGATGTATTTGATGTTTTGGAGTAATCATAAATCTCTTTCCCATTATCCTCATAATACCCTGATGCTTTCGAATGATGATGATTTACGTCGACAAAACCTAAATCTACGCCCAACAAGTAAATGCTGCTAAACCCTAATCGACTGAAGAGGTTACAAGAAAAGTTACTGACTGTTGGAAAAGCGTGCTGCAAGGCTTCAAAATTATTTTCTCCCAATATTCTTAAAGCAGATACTGTCGATGATTCGCCTTCTTTGAATACGATTAAAACGTCTTCGTACAATTTACAGGTGTCTGGGTGAATACCATTGCAAGAAACCAATGTAATTTGTTTTAAGTAATCGAGATCGCCTATTAAAACTGGCCAGTCAAAAGTGCTTCTATTTTGCTCTATTTCTGTATGGAAATCCGGGGTTATGTTATGCCTATAGAGAGCTTGTAGCGCTGTTCCACAGCTAATAATGATTGCGTGTTCTTTCCATTCTTTTATTGCCGCAATTGTTTGATCCAGTGATGGGCCATTGCCTACAATGAATACTGGTACTTCTTTTTCATCATAGCTTAGTTTACTCTCAGGATCCTTTGTTAGAGCTGGATACTTTCGACTAAGTACTTCTTTAGTGTGTGATATTCCATAAAAAGCATGATCAAAATGTTCACCCATAGAAATAACTATTTGGAGTTGTTCCCTGAGTTGGGCAATCGCAGAGTTTAGTGATGCATTGTAGTAGCTTTGGTAAAAATATGTGTTATTAAGGATATAGGCCCCAATTGATTGGAATTGTCCTAATAAATCCCTAAATAAATTAGTGCCGTCATCCCCAATATTGAGATAAATCCTTCCTTCAGCTTCATCAATGGTGTCAAAAATTGCTTGCCAGTCAATGGCATATAGTGAGGCGTAGAAGAAATCAGGGTTAGGTTCGCAAATAAATAACTTCTCTACAGAATGATTCTCTAACAACTTCTCAATTTGATAGCCTACACCTATTCCAAACATTATTAGTGAAGCAATATCTTCTGGTAATGCACCGATCTCTTCCTTGGCTTGTGTCAGTAGCTCTTCGGTTTCTTTTACGAATTGGAAATGAAGATAATGAGCAAGCTTTTCACCGGAGTATCCTAAAACCAGGCCATCTTTATTCGGCTGCTTACTGAAGTTATCAAGGTTCAAGTAGCAATCTTGTTTTGGTGATTCTCCGTACCAAGAGTCGCCGGTGTCTGTCTTGATGAGATTTATTTCACCTTCTGGGCTAGAGATTGGCTGCCACTTTTGTGGTCGGTGATCCTTGAATTGTTCGTGTACGTCAGGAAAATAATGTTTGAACGCTTTCATGTTACGTTCAAATAGATTGGTTAATTTCTCAATGGGTTGATATACGTCTAAATTGGCACCTGTTGTCCAAACAGGGACATAGTCTAGATAGCTATTTTCACTGCTGAACATTAACCCTCTGTCTTGAATTTCTGCCCACGAACGGTTTATTAGATCTCGATATATAGCGTCAAAAACCTGATGACTGTAGTGTTTGTATATATAAAATGAAGAAATAGCCGCATGCTGTTTCAGCTCTACTATATCATTCACTATATCTCTACCATCTTTCTCCAGCTGGAGAAAGATGGAGGTATTATGGCTTTTTGCGAGTTGAAAAATTTCATGCCATGAAGTACTCATTACCGAACATTGAAAATATTGGATCTCAGGCTCATAGATAATAAGGTTTTTAATTTTGTGATTGCGTACAAGAGGTGCCAAATGCAACCCAAGCCCACATCCTAATATCACCAGGCATTCGATATCTTTGGGTAAACATTCATGCTGTCTCATGAATTCAAAGTTTTTTAGTTCGTGATTACTATCTGCTTTTAGCGTTGAAGGCTCTTTATCAGCTGAAGGGGAGCTTGCTTGGTTAAGGTCTATTCTCGGACTATGTTTCTCTGCTTGTTCTAGATGCTGCAAAACCTCATTTTGTGGATGGAAACCGTAAAATGTGCGCCCAACACCATAGTCGACAATGTTTACTTCGCTAAATTTATTCATAAATAAAGAAAAGGTACTGGGTTTTGGCGCTTCAATATAAGGTAGTACAGTAGGGATATTTCTCCGGAATGCATTGATATTGCTTTTATGCGTATCTAGTATGAGTTGAGCCAGTTGCTTATCCAGAGAAGCTTGCTTTTCATCGTCTTCCTCAATGTGCAAGCGTATATTTTTCAGCATAGTTGTGTGGATTATTTAGAATTGTCTGTTTAGATTAACTATTTTATCGATAACTTCAAATTTAACTAGCGTTATATTACCTATGTATTGAAAGCTCCCAATATGACATTACCTATATTAATCAATGATTAGGTATAAAAACAGAAACCTTTCGCTGATTACATTTTAACCACCCCTATGCTATAGTTTGAATAGGTATATGAGGGTTTTTCTATGGTTGATTTCAACACAAATGTCGGTTTTTCGCCGCTGGAACAGTTACAGCAACGTCAAGAATCTGTATTTGAGCGATTAGCTTCCGGACAGCGTATTAATAGTGCGGCAGACGGTGCTGCGGCGCAACAAATTATAGATGGTTTGACGTCGAGCGTTGAAGGTAATAGGCAGGCTATTTCCAATGCGTTTGATGGTGTGTCGCTTGCGCAGGTCGCTGAAGGTGGACTCTCCGGTATTAACGATAGTGTACAGCGAATTCGTGAGTTATCTGTTCAAGCAGGGAATGGAGTATTATCAGATGCTGACCGTTCAGCTATTCAAGCTGAGATCGAACAGCTTCAAGAAGGCATAGTCGATACAATCAACAGTACCGAATTTGCAGGGCAACCGTTGCTTAGTTCTGATTCAGAGATTAATTTTCTTGTGGGCGCTAGTGCAGGGCAAACGATCAGTGTTCAAACGCAAGATGTGGAAGCTGCATTAAGCAGTATCCTCAGTGCCGATGTCAGTACTCCAGAAGGTGCAGCAGCTGCTTTGGAAGAAGCTGATGTTGCCCAAGAATTTATTGGTTCTGCACAAGCTGAACTCGGGGCTACTCAAAACCAGCTCGCTACAGCAGCGAGTAATTTGTCGACTGCTGACATTAATACATCAGCGGCATTGAGTCGAATACAAGATACTGATTTTGCGCAGGCAACAGCGGAAAGTATTGCTATTGGAATTCAAACAGACGCTGCTATAGCGATACAGTCTCAAGCTAATCAACAAGAAGGGCAAGTGTTAGCACTGTTAGGGCAGTAACAACCTCGGCGCTGATGCTATTATTGACACGAATGTAACTCTGCATTCGTGTCGACCTATTATTCTCTCTTATATCTTACGTCTTTTATTTATTACCCTGTCGTAACATTGCTCCTTTGCATGATGTAGAATGCCGCGTTTTTTACCTATACCTATTTTTGATTATGCCTGATATCAATCTTCTACTTGCTTTTTTACCGACAGTTTTTTTCGTGTCGGTAACACCAGGGCTATGTATGACATTAGCCATGACATTGGGTATGCGTGTTGGTGTTCGCAAAACCTTATGGATGATGTATGGCGAGTTGTTAGGGGTTGCGACCGTTGCAATAGCGTCTGCAATGGGTGTAGCTAGCGTGATGAAGAATTACCCTGATGCATTTCAACTACTTAAATATTTTGGTGCTACCTACCTTGCTTACATGGGCTGGAATATGTGGCATTCGGACACTAAAATTAATATTTTAGATGATATTGAGAGCGTTATTAAGCGAAGAACGCTCGCATCACAAGGCTTTATTACCGCCATAGCTAACCCTAAAGGCTGGGTTTTCATGGTGTCTTTGCTGCCTCCTTTCATCAATATTGAGAAACCCATGGCTATGCAACTGATGGGGTTGATAGCTGTTATGACATTGACTGAATTTTGCTGCATGCTGGCCTATGCTAGTGGCGGCAAAGGCTTACGTGTCTTTTTGAATCAAGGCAATAATATTAAGTGGATGAATCGGATTGCAGGCAGCTTAATGTTCTTCATTGCTGCGTGGTTAATTGTGGGATAGGACGAGTAGGTTTAATACATTCAACTATTCTCTTTGAAATTTTTGAGGCGTTATTCGGGTATTTGTTCCTGAAACTCATACATAATAAATCAATTTATAAGGTGCTTTAGATTATGCATATAGTTTGTCCAAGTTGTTCAACCATCAATAGAGTTAAAGAAGACAAATCGCACTTAGAAGCAAAGTGCGGTAAATGTGATGAGCTTGTGCATACACATCAGCCCGCTGAACTCACTGACGAAACATTTTTTAAGTATATCCAGAAAAATGATTTACCGGTGCTTGTCGATTATTGGGCAAGTTGGTGTGGGCCCTGTCAGCAAATGTTACCTGTATTTACAAAAGTTGCTGGTGAGACTGACGAAATCCTTTTTGCCAAAGTAAATACAGAAGAGGCTACCGAAGTTTCACGCTCTGCGGGTATTCGCAGTATTCCAACTATGATCTTTTTCCGTGGTGGTAAAGAGGTTAATCGTATCTCAGGTGGGTTAAGTGAAGCGCAGTTAAAACAGTGGATTATGCAAACTGTGCTTACATCACCTATGCAGCATTAAGGTTATTGGCTACATATGAATCTAGTGTGCATGGGATCATCCATGCACTTTTTGCTTCTTTAAACTCATCCATCCCCTCCTCGTTACACTAAAATTGTTCCTATCGACTCCTCTAAATCAGTGCATAGAACAAAAAGTGTTTAGATTGATCGAAATTCATACAGTAAAAGTTGAGGGACTACAATAAACTGCAAAAAATGAGAGATATCACATAAGTTCTCTGGCGTAAGCGATTAAATTGTATAAGAATAACAATATCTATACCGTTTCTGTTATGAATAGGTATAGTTGTTATAAGAATATTATAAGATTCTCGGCGTGCTTGATTCAGAGTTGACAAGCATTAAGCCATGTAATGAGAGATGCAACTCTCTTCGGTTTACTAATAACAACGATAAGAATTGAGCTGTGGAGCCATTAGAGAATGAGTAAAATTCTGATTATCAGTGAGGACCAATCTCGCAAGATAAGCATGGAGACCATTCTATCTTTTGTTGGTGAAACTTATGAGTCACTCGCATTAAAGCAAGCTGAATTGGCATTAAAGAATAGTGCTGATATTAAAGCTGTGATCATAGACACTATTGACGGTAGCATTACTGATGATTTGGTTAATCATTACCCTCATCACCCATTTATAGCAATATCACAAGACGCTGTAGAATTGTCTGAAAGTGGCAATCTCGTTGGACACATTCATCCTCCGATTACCTATCCTGTATTGACGCAATATCTTCATCGTTGCCAGGAATATCTACGACAAAAGCCTACGAGTAAAAATAGTGTTAATACAAAAACACGGCTATTTAGAAGCCTCGTGGGTAAAAGTATGGAGATTCAGCAAGTAAGGCAGATGATCGAAAAAGTCTCACCAACTGAAGCTAGTGTACTGGTCCTTGGAGAGTCGGGAACGGGTAAAGAAGTCGTAGCTCGTAACATTCATTTTATGTCAAAACGCAAAGACGGGCCTTTTATACCTGTCAATTGTGGTGCTATCCCAGGTGAGCTGCTTGAAAGTGAATTATTTGGTCATGAGAAAGGGGCATTTACTGGTGCTATCAGTGCGCGGAAGGGGCGATTTGAATTAGCGCAAGGTGGCACATTGTTTCTAGATGAAATTGGCGATATGCCACTGCAGATGCAAGTGAAGCTTCTGAGGGTGTTACAAGAACGTCAATTTGAGCGTGTTGGTGGGGCAGCATCCATAAGTTGTGATGTTCGTATTGTGGCAGCAACGCATAGAAATTTGGAAACAATGATTGAAGATGGGAAATTTCGAGAAGATCTATTTTATCGGTTAAATGTGTTTCCAATTGATAGTCCTGCTTTAAGAGAGCGCAAAGAAGATATACCTTTATTGTTGCAAGAACTGGTTTCGCGAATGGAGAATGAAGCTGATGGTATATCTGTTAAGTTCACTGAAAATGCACTCAAATCATTAATGGAACATAAGTGGGCGGGTAATGTTAGAGAACTATCCAATTTAGTCGAGAGACTGATTATTTTGTATCCTAATCAAGTTGTTGATGTTCAAGATTTACCGATTAAATATCAGCATTTAGATGGTGACTTATACGAGCCTAACTATCCAGAAGAGTTACTTGAACGTGAAGCATTAAATGCGCTGTTTAGGGACAGCGACGAATCAGGAGATGACGAAATATCAGATAGTATTGGATTCAATGGTGCCCTACCGCCGGAAGGGGTGAACCTGAAAGAATACCTTTCAGATCTTGAAGTGAATCTCATTACACAAGCTTTAGAGCAACAAGAGTGGGTTGTAGCGAGGGCCGCAGAGCAAATAGGGATGCGGCGCACGACTCTTGTTGAAAAGATGCGGAAGTATCATATTTCTAAAGAGTAAGCTATTTACTTACGATAAACTCAGAGGTTGATTTGAATGTTGCTGCTTATTGCTGGATGATTGAATCACCAACCCAATAAATACTCCATAACACCTATCCGTCAACTGTTTGACTCATCAATACCCAATTAAAGATGATATAAATCAATAGATTAAGTGTTGGCATGGTTGCTGCTTTACCACACACGTTAAAGTTTTGACGTGAGAAGTGGTAACGATGAATAACAGCCCGAATGCAACATTTCGTGAATTTAACTCTACTGAGGTCAGATTGTCGGGGTCGTCTCTTTTTTCTGGAATAGAGTCATCTCCAATTAAGTTGTCAGAGCCGCTAGAGGAAATATCGAGTGCTGAAGCTCAAGATTTACGTCAACAGGCTGATCGTTTACAAAACTTACTTAAAGTCATGCCAGCTGGTGTGGTGGTCGTTGATGGCAAAGGGCAAGTAAAGCAAGCCAATCAAGTTGCTCTAGATTTTTTAGGTGAGCCACTCGAAGGTGAAGCGTGGCGAACCATCATACAACGTTCTTTTAAACCTCAAGCAGATGATGGTCATGAAGTATCACTACGAGACGGACGTAAAGTAAAACTATCCATTACACCATTAGCCAATGAACCAGGCCAAATTATTGTTTTAACTGATTTAACCGAAACGCGAGAACTACAACAGCGAATGAGCCATTTGCAAAGGTTATCGTCGTTGGGAAATATGGTTGCGTCATTAGCTCATCAAATCAGAACACCATTGTCAGCTGCAATGCTCTATGGTGCTAACCTAAATAACCAACAGCTCCCAGAACAATCTCGCCAGCAATTTACAGACAAACTGATGTCACGACTGCAAGACCTAGAGAGTCAAGTCAATGACATGCTACTTTTTGCTAAAAGTGGTGATCACGAGGTGGTTTCTGATCTCTCTCTTCAAACATTGCTGACCGAAGTTGAAACTGGATCGGAAGCAATGCTCAAAAAACACAATGCGAGATTAGAGGTGACACTACCAGAACCAGATGTACTCATTCTAGGTAACAAGACGGCATTGGCCGGTGCCTTACAAAACTTAATACAAAATAGCATACAGGTTAAGCCTGAGGGCGCCGTTATTAAGTTATCCGCTATTCGGCAGAATGATAACAACAACATCGTAGCAATGACCGTAACCGATAATGGCCCGGGCATTGAGCGTGAGACAGCGAAGCGCATCTTTGAACCTTTTTATACTACTAAGTCGCAAGGAACAGGATTAGGTTTGGCCGTGGTTAAAGCTGTTGCACAGTCGCATCACGGTAAAGTATCTATGCATAGTGAAGTGGGAGCGGGCACGTCAATTAGCCTTTGTTTACCTACGCTTAATCAAGATCTTGGTGAGCAGCTAAATCCTGATAATGAATATAACCAACCCATTGCAGTCGGAGCTTAAATTATGAGCCAAACCAGAGTCATGATTGTTGAAGATGATGCAGGTTTGCGAGAAGCACTTGTAGACACTTTGTTGCTTGGCGACTATCAAGTTGTTGAAGCGGATAGCGCTGAATCAGCCATGATCTTACTCAATCAAACCAGTGTCGATATAGTCGTTAGCGACGTACATATGGGCGATACTAATGGCTTGACGCTTTTGCGCAACATCAAACAGAAGTTGCCAAATTTACCCGTGTTATTGATGACCGCTTTTGCCAAGATCGACGACGCCGTGCAAGCTATGCGTGATGGTGCGACAGATTATTTAGCTAAACCCTTTGCACCTGAGGTATTACTTAATCTAGTCAATCGTTATGCGCCTTCCAAGAAAGTGGTATCTACCCAACCTATAGTGGGTGATGTATCGAGTAAAAAGCTATTAGAGCTTGCACAAAAGGTGGCTGCATCGGAAGCAACTGTTATGGTGCTTGGACCGAGTGGTTCAGGTAAAGAAGTATTAGCGCGTTATATTCATGATAAATCGAGTCGTTCTAAAGAAGACTTTGTTGCCATTAATTGTGCAGCAATCCCTGAGAATATGCTAGAAGCAACATTATTTGGATATGATAAAGGTGCTTTTACAGGCGCTTTGCAAGCCTGCCCTGGTAAATTTGAACAAGCTCAGGACGGCACTATTTTACTGGATGAAATCACAGAAATGGATTTAGGCTTACAAGCTAAGCTGTTACGTGTTTTGCAAGAAAGAGAAGTTGAGCGACTAGGTAGCCGTAAAACGATTAAACTGAACGTGAGAGTGATAGCAACAAGTAACCGGGATCTTAAAGTTGCTGTACAAAATGGTACGTTCAGAGAAGACCTTTACTACCGCTTGAATGTGTTTCCTTTGATGTGGGCACCGCTCAATGAACGCAAAGGTGATGTTGTTCCTCTTGCCGAACATTTGATCAGACGTCATACGCCTCATGATTCACAAGTACCGACGCTATCATCAGTATCTCGCGTCAAGTTGGAGCAGTATAGCTGGCCTGGCAACGTGAGAGAGCTAGAAAACGTGATCCAGCGAGCGTTGATATTATCATCAGATGGTAAAATAGAGGCGGGTGACCTTCTGATTGATGTTAGTGAGCAGCCGACACTGACTGATGTTGAACCTGACACTGAAGTTACAGATTTAAACAGTAAACTCGGCTCCGAGCTACAACAACAAGAACATCAAATTATTTTAGAAACTCTGAGTCAATGTAATGGGCGCCGTAAAGATGTTGCCGAGCAATTGGGTATTAGTCCGCGAACGTTACGTTATAAACTGGCTAAAATGAGAGAGGTTGGAATCGACTTACCGAATTAAGTTGATTCTGCTACCCCTAAGTATAAGCCTCTTATTATAAAGCCAATATCATCCACTCTTTAAAAAGCGTCAACTCAGTGGCGCTTTTTGTTTTGATAATCTAATAAACCTGTAACCCATTGACAGATAAAGCTAAAAATTGTTGGCATCTACTTTGCAGTATTGATTAAAAGGCATCATGCCAGTCAATAATTTGAACATTAAGGGGAGTTTGTCATGGATATTAAAGCGCAGAACTTATTCAATGAACTTCAATCACTAGCGTCTCAGGCTCAGTCTATAACGCCTGAATCGAACGCTATCCAGGGTAACTCAGCCGGAAAGAATTTTGCAGATATGTTGTCGAGCGCTATTGACAACGTTAATAGCATGCAACGCCACTCTAAAGAACAAGCCATGAGGTTCGAACTTGGTGATCCTAATTTAAGCTTGGCAGAAGTTATGATTGCCAAAGAGAAAGCGGGGATTGCTTTTGAAGCAACAGTGCAAGTACGTAATAAAGTGCTCGAAGCTTACAAAGAAATTATCAATATGCCTGTGTAGTGTTGAGATTGGTTAGGAGAATATAGTGGCAGAAGCAACCGGTACTGAACTCGCATTAAGTTCGAATGATCTAGATATTGACGCAGAGCAAAAATCTGGGTTTATGGATACGCTGGGAAGCGCGGATATGATGCGACAAATCACCATGGTTGTTGCCTTGGTGATTTGTGTGACTATCGCGATATTTATTGTTATCTGGGCGCAGGAACCTGATTACCGTCCTTTAGCGAAAATGGAAACACGTGAGCTTATTGAAACGCTAGATTATCTTGATACGACCCAAATAGAATATAAGCTGGAAGGCGATACGGTTTATGTTAAAGAGAGCGACTATCAAAATATAAAACTAGGTTTAGCACGTCAAGGCCTATCCTCTGATCCTTCTAGTGGCACTGATATCATCATGCAAGACATGGGCTTTGGTGTGAGTCAGCGCCTAGAAAAAGAACGTTTGAAGCATGCTCGGGAACAACAGCTTGCGCGTACTATTGAAGAAATGTCATCAGTCAACAGGGCGCGCGTATTGTTGGCTTTACCGGTTGCCAATGTGTTTGCACGTAGAGAGAAGAAAGCGAGCGCAACTATAGTGGTAACCATGCGTCGAGGTAGTTTGTTATCAGGCGAAGAGGTCGACGCTGTTGTAGATATTATTGCGTCAGCAGTTCAAGGGTTGGAGCCTAGTCGAGTAACTGTTACTGACAGCAATGGGCGCTTATTAAACTCTGGTTCTCAAGATGCAGCTTCAGCACAAGCGCGCAAAGAATATGCGATGGAGAAGCAGCGTGAAGCTGAATATCGTGAAAAAATCGATTCGATACTCATCCCTGTTCTAGGGCTTGGAAATTACACTGCACAAGTAAATGTGGCGATGGATTTTACGTCCGTTGAACAAACTCAGAAGCGCTATAACCCAGATCTGCCCGCAGTTCGTAGTGAAATGACGGTTGAAGATAATAGTGTTGGTAGCGTCATTGCCGGGATTCCAGGCGCTTTGACTAATCAACCACCGTTGGATTCTAACATTCCTGAGCGTGCTGGTGGTGGTAATGGACAAGCCTCTCAACCAGGTCGTAATCACAAAGAAGAAACAAGGAATTACGAGCTAGACACGACTATTAGTCATACCAAGCAACAAACAGGTGTAATTAGCCGCCTGACAGTGTCCGTTGCAGTCGATCATCAAGAAGTAACCGCTGCAGATGGTACAGTTACCAATGAACCAAGAGCACAAGGCGAATTGTTGAATATTCGCCGCCTATTGCAAGGCGGTATTGGTTTTGATGTAACGCGTGGTGATTCTTTGGAAGTAGTGAGTATCCCATTTAACCGTAGTGATGATTTGTTGGCAGCTGAAACGCCTATCTGGGAACAAGTATGGTTTATGAGAGCGCTGCGTTTGGTCGTAGGCGGCATAGTTATTCTTGCATTGATTTTCGGTCTTGTTAGGCCTATGTTGAAGAAGTTGATTTACCCTGAAGATACCAAGGAAGCTGATGATTTTGATGCCGATATGGGGCTTGATTTAGGTGATGAGACAATCACCATGCTCTCTCAAGAGTTTGATGAAGGGCAGGTCGGGTTTGCAGCTGATGGCTCCCTGATGTTACCAGATTTGCATAAAGACGAAGATGTATTGAAAGCGGTTAGAGCCTTAGTAGCCAATGAGCCTGAGTTATCTTCTCAGGTGGTGAAAGGCTGGTTAATGATGGACGAATAGATTATGGCCACAGAATTAGCAGAACAACCTGAAATCAGTGAAGAGTATGACATTGGCAAGTTAGAAGGTGTCGAAAAAGCCGCGATACTGTTACTCAGCTTAACCGAAGAAGATGCTGCACAAATACTTAAGCACCTAGAGCCTAAGCAAGTACAAAAACTTGGTCAAGCAATGGCTGCCATAGACGATATGACACAATCTAAGATAACGTCTGTGCATAAGCATTTCATTGAAGAAATACAAAACTACAGTACGATTGGATTCCAGAGTCAAGATTTTGTCAAACGTGCTCTAACTGCTGCGTTAGGTGAAGATAAAGCTGCTAACTTGATTGACCAAATCTTATTGGGCGGTGGTGCTAAAGGTTTGGATTCGCTGAAATGGATGGATTCGAAGCAGGTCGCGAGCATTATTCGCAACGAACACCCGCAAATTCAAACCATTGTTATGTCTTACTTAGACGCTGAACAATCAGCCGAAATTCTTGGCCAGTTCCCTGAGAAAGTTCGTTTAGATCTCATGATGCGTATTGCGAACCTCGAAGAAGTTCAACCGGCAGCATTACAAGAGTTGAACGAAATTATGGAGAAACAATTCGCCGGCCAAGCAGGTACACAAGCGGCTAAGATGGGCGGTATGAAGTCTGCTGCAGAAATCATGAACTACTTGGATACCAATGTTGAAGGTCAGTTGATGGACGCTATTCGTGAACAAGACGAAGAAATGAGTCAACAAATCCAAGATTTGATGTTCGTATTCGATAACTTGGCTGATGTTGATGATAGAGCAATTCAGGCAATCTTAAGAGAAGTGCAACAAGAGTCACTACTTAAAGCTATTAAAGGTGCTGATGATGAACTGCGCGATAAGATTACTGGCAATATGTCTAAACGTGCTGCAGAAATGCTTATTGATGATCTTGAGGCCCTGGGACCTGTGCGTATTAGTGAAGTTGAAACTGCTCAGAAAGAAATCTTGTCTGTGGCAAGGCGACTGGCTGATTCGGGTGAAATTATGCTTGGCGGCGGTGGCGGCGAAGAATTCTTATAATACGACTAAACCTGATAAGTGAAAATGAACAATACTTACGCTCCTGCTAAAGTTCCGGTTAATAAAATATCGAAGACTGATATTGCACAAGAAAAGGTTGATGACTGGCAACTACCCTACATGGAAGATACAAAGGTAGTCGATTCAGACAAAACAAATGCGATTAATCGCAGGAGCGAATGGAAATATGAACCCCCCGAGCCTGAAGAAGAAATTCTTCCTCCTACAGCAGAAGAAATAGAAGCTATTCGTCAAGCTGCTTACCAAGAAGGCTTTGAGCTCGGTAAAACTGAAGGGATGGAACAAGGATTAACTGAAGGTAACGAGAAAGGTTATGAAGAAGGCAAGCTTAAAGGCTATGAAGAAGGTCATCAAGAAGGCTTAGCGCAGGGTAAAGTTGATATTGAAGAGCAGAGCAACATTTGGCAAAAGTTGGTTGAAGAACTTCATCAACCTTTGAAACTGGTAGAAAATCAACTGCAAACTGAACTAGTTTATTTGGCCGTTAGCCTTGCCAAAGGCGTTATTAAAACTGAGTTAGAAACGAACAACAACATTATCTTTCAAGCCCTGAGCGAAGGGCTTAAAGCGTTACCAATAGGCGAGAAAGCGTATCAAATACGCCTAAGCCCTGACGATTTGCAGTTAGTGAAAGAACACTTTAGTGAAGAAGAGATTACCAAGCACAATTGGCACTTAATTGAGGCACCTGAATTATCTCGTGGAGGGTGCGACATTGTTACTAATAGTAACGGTGTTGATGTAACAATTGAACGTCGCCTAAAGGATGTCATTGAGCAGTTTATGACTCAACAAGGCTTGACGCAGTTTGATCTTGAACTTGATGAGTAGGGGAGTATTTTAAGTGACCGACTCTATTCTCGCCAATATTAAAAGCATTCGTGAACAAGTTCCACAATCACATGCCGTTGCAGCGGGAAAGCTAGTCCGAGGTATTGGGTTAACTCTTGAAGCAGTTGGCTGCCAATTACCCGTGGGCAGTCAATGCCTTGTACAAACGGTCGATGGGCAAATCGAAGCGGAAGTCGTTGGTTTTGGGGATGACATAACGTACTTAATGCCAACCGAAGGCGTTAAAGGTATTGTGCCCGGCTCCAGAGTACAACCCCTGAATAAAGAAAGTGGGTTGGCTGTTGGGATGGAATTGTTAGGTCGAGTTGTTGATGGTAATGGTCAACCCCTTGACGGCCTTGGCCCTATCAATACGACTAAGCGTGTTTCGCTGTCCGCTCCTCCGATGAATCCATTGATCCGCAAACCTATTACACAACCATTAGATGTCGGTGTTCGTTCAATTAATTCTTTGATCACTGTCGGTGTTGGACAACGTATGGGGTTGTTTGCAGGAAGCGGTGTGGGTAAGAGTGTTCTGCTAGGCATGATGACACGAGGCACAAGTGCTGATGTTGTTGTTGTTGGCTTAGTTGGAGAGCGCGGACGAGAAGTTAAAGAGTTTATTCAAGACATTTTGACGGACGAAGAGCGTAAAAAGTCGGTCGTCGTTGCTTCGCCAGCAGATACATCACCTTTGATGCGCCTCAAGGGGTGTGAAACAGCTGTGGCTATTGCAGAGTATTTTAGGGATCAAGGCCTGAATGTTTTATTGTTGATCGATTCATTAACACGATATGCCATGGCACAACGAGAAATTGCGCTAGCTGTTGGAGAGCCTCCAGCGACTAAAGGGTATCCGCCATCTGTATTTGCTCGATTGCCGGCATTGGTTGAACGTGCAGGAAATGGTGCGGAACATCAAGGGTCTATCACCGCTTTTTATACGGTATTGGTTGAAGGGGATGATTTGCAAGACCCGATTGCTGATGCAGCAAGGGCAATACTCGATGGGCATATCGTTCTTTCTCGACAACTGTCAGATTCTGGTCATTACCCATCTATAGATATAGAAAGCTCTATCAGTCGAGTTATGCCTATGGTCGTGGATGAGGCACAACTACAAGCTTCTAGGCGCGTACGTCAAGTCTATTCTAATTATCAACAGAATAGGGATCTCATTAATATAGGCGCTTATACCAAAGGGACTGATCATCGCATTGACTTAGCGATAGCGGCGGAACCGGCCATTAATGCTTTCTTACAGCAAGGAATGAAAGAAGTCATACCTTACGCGGGAAGTTTAGAAGATATGGCTAAGTTAACCGCTGGTTTAGGGGCAGGCTAAGTATGGCAAGATCACAATTAAAACTTGTCGCTGATTGGGAAAGAGAGAAAGAAGATCGACTCGCCAATGATCTGAGTCGAGCACAACAAGAGCTATTGCTTAATCAACAGAAATTGAAAGGGCTTGAGCAATATAAAAGAGAGTATTTAGCGCAGCTTAAAAATAAAGGCAAAGATGGCGTTGGCGCGCTTTCCTTTGGGCAACATCAGTCTTTCATTGATAAGTTAGATAAGGCTTGTGAGCAGCAAAGCTATGCAATTCACCAATCAAAAAGGGTTGTTGAACATAAGATGACGTTATGGTTAGCCCAGCAACGAAAACGCAAAGCTATAGAGTCGTTGATTGAAAAAGAACAAGTACAACTTCGTATCAAGCAAGACAAAGCAGAACAACAGCTACTTGATGAGATGTCAGTGCAACGCTTCTTTAGATCAAAGAGAACAGCGTAGGTAATATGAAACTGGAACGTAACTTGCTATATCTCATGCAAAGACAGTTTTGAATCAATACTACTATATGTTGTTTTTATGAAATACCAAATAAAAACAATATGTTAAATGATTAAGGAACCACACCATGGTGCAACAGGTTGCCACAACGAGACTAGATATTGCCGCTCCTCCCGGAAGTGGGCTTGATGCTGATGTGAATATCGATAGCACAGGAGGGCAAACGTTTTCATTGCAGTTAGCGGATGCCCAATCCACTGATACGGCAGTTGCTGTTAGAAACGATACGCTTAGAGCGAATACTATCGCTGAGACTACGCCTACACAATCGCCGAAAGATGCCAATGTTTTCGTTACAGATGAAACGCTCGTTAATGGAACGAATGAAGAAAGCACTGGAGCAGAGGTTGATCAGGATCTGTTAGCATTTTTGCAGCGCCTTGATCAAAAAGGTGACAAGCCTAATACTTATGATCCGACGCTCTCTTCGATTAGAGAAAAATTTGCCGGTACCTTGACTCGGTTAAGCGATGAAGTACAAGCTGAGAAAGCAGCTATACAAAGAGAAGCAAGTGAAGAGCCTAAAGTAGAACTCAATGGATCGTATAATCTTGATTTGACTATACTACGACCGGAACTGAGTGATAATGAACAGCAAAATTTAGAAACAAACCAACCGACCATTGAAACGAGAACTCCGGTTCTTAATGATGATGGAAAATTTGACTTGATTTTATCTGAAGAAACATTGACTGAAGAGGATCTTGTGAGCGTCTCTTCAGTCATTTTGCCAAATGAGAACGAGAATGCAGAAGTTACGTCAGAAAGCTCAGAAGAGATTTTAAATATAGTTGAAGAGCAAGTCAGCTCAAGTAATGAAGGTGTTGATATTGAGCAGCTTGAGCGTGTTGTGTTGCATCAACCTGTCATTGGAGCACCTTTGACTCAGAGCACTGATAATGAACCAGTTTCAGCTCAACCTCTAGTCAGCGAGAACAATGTAGCGGAACGAGCTGTTGAGAATAATATTGAACGTTCTAATGAAATTGTGCAAAACATACTGCAACTAAATCCCGAGCAACAGGAAAATGCATTCAATCAGATAAGTGCATTGGCAGGACTTAATGCGGCAGAAAAAGCATCTAAAGAATTTGTTGCTGGATTAAAAGCAGGATTTGAAGATATCAAAACGAGATATCAAGCCGGGCAAGACGTCAGTAATGATCTGACACAACTCGTCAATCAGGTTGCAGACAACTTACAAGAAAATGGTCAGTTGAATGAGCAGCAGTATAATCAGTTAACGCAAGCTGTAGGACAATTCAGTCAATCTTTCTCAACGCAAGGCGATGGCTCTTTCCAATCATTCCTGGCTAAGGCAGATAACCGAGTCGTTGGCTCTTCAATTAATACAGAGAGTCTCGAAACTAATAAAATTGCTCAGCAAAATTCAGCGTTTGAAAAAGCCGTGAATTTGGCGAAGCCAGACGCTGCCGTGCAATTGGCTGAGAAAGTGGCGTTTGCGGTGAATGCCAGGAATTTAGTCGCTGATATTCGCCTAGATCCTGCCGATTTAGGTGGAATTCAAGCGCGGGTAAGCTTGCAGGGCGATCAGGCCTCGGTCAATTTTGTGACGCAATCACAACAAGCGAGAGATTTGTTGGAGCAGCAAACGCCTAAACTCAGAGAATTATTGGATGAGCAGGGGATTGAGCTAGGCCAGTCTTCTGTTCAACAAGAGAGTCAGCAAACTCAAGATGGCCAGAGTCGAAGCAGCTTCGCCGGTAATGGATTAGGTAACGAGTCCATTGGCCTGCAAGGTAATGATGAAACGCTTGAAGAAATTGGTGAGTCCTCTATTACTAATGGTCATGTAGGTGCAATAGATTACTTTGTATAGATTGTATTTAACCTAACGAAATCATTGCACTATCGGAGTGTCGAGCGATAATGATAGTAGGTTGAAATAAATTAAGAGAATTTTATGGCAGACGAAAAAGAACTCCAGATGGAAGAGGGCGCTAAACCGAAAAGCAAAATGATGTTAATTATCATCATAGCAGTGGTTGTTCTCGCTGGGGGAGGTGCTGCAGCCTACTTCCTGTTAGGCAGTTCTTCCGATGAAGCGATGATGGAAGATGATGAGATGATGATGGAAGACAAAGGTGAAATGATGGAGGACAAAGGTGGTAGTGCTGATTTTGGCTCTGCTTTATATGTCGCCATGCCCAGACCCTTTATCTTTAATGTACCGGGTGTAACAAGAGAACGTTTAGTACAAATTCGTGTTCAGCTCCTCGTTAGGGGGACCGACAATGAAGAGACAGCCAAGATGCATATTCCAAGTATTGAAGGCGCGTTGTTAAACGTTTTCAGTGGCGCTAATGCAGATGATTTAGTGACAGAAGTGGGCAAGATGGAATTACGGGACCGAGCTGTGACTGAAGTTCAGGCTAAAATGCAAGAACTAGTGAGTAATGACGTCGTTGAGCAAGTGTTGTTTACCGGCTTCGTCATGCAATAACGGGGAGTATTAGAACGCGTGACCGATTTATTATCACAAGATGAAATCGATGCTCTGTTGCATGGGGTAGATGATGTCGAAGAAGAGGAAGTCGAGGAAAGCTCGGCCTCTGATGAATCGGCATTAGAGTACGATTTTTCTTCTCAAGATCGTATCGTTCGTGGGCGAATGCCTACCCTTGAGATAGTTAACGAACGCTTTGCTCGTCACATGCGTGTTAGCTTGTTTAATATGATGCGCCGTTCTGCTGAGGTGTCTATTAACGGCATTCAAATGATTAAGTTCGGCGAATACATTCATACGTTGTTTGTTCCTACTAGTTTGAACATGGTTCGCTTTAGACCACTTAAAGGAACCGGACTTATCACTATGGAGGCCCGGTTAGTCTTTATATTGGTTGATAACTTTTTTGGCGGTGATGGTCGCTTTCACGCTAAGATTGAAGGTCGCGAATTCACGCCGACAGAGCGCCGAATTATCCAAATGCTGTTGAAGATCATTTTTGAAGACTACAAAGAAGCTTGGGCACCGGTTATGGATGTGTCTTTCGAGTACTTAGATTCGGAAGTGAATCCTGCAATGGCAAATATCGTGAGTCCTACTGAAGTCGTTGTTATCAGCTCATTCCATATTGAGTTGGACGGTGGTGGTGGTGATTTCCATGTCTCTTTACCGTACTCGATGCTGGAGCCTATCAGAGAATTGCTTGATGCTGGTGTACAGAGTGATAAAGAAGACACAGACATGCGCTGGAGTAAGGCGCTTCGAGACGAAATCATGGATGTGAAGGTTGCCTTATCGACCCACCTCCTTGATCTGGATCTCCCGCTTAGTCAAGTGATGGAGCTTGAGAGCGGTGACATTATTCCTATTGAGATGCCAGAGCATGTAACCTTGTTTGTTGAAGATCTGCCTACGTTTAGAACGAAAATGGGGCGTTCCAGAGATAACTTAGCATTACAGGTAGTGGAAAAGATAGAGCGTCCAACGTCAGTCAAGTCTGAGTTGCAAGTACTGACTAAGAATGGTCGAAGGCTAGACAGTGATGCCGAATTACAAATTCTTGAAGAAGATTTATAAATAATGTTAACCGAGTTGAGAAGAGAGGTAGCCTATGAGTAATGAAGAAGATCCGATGGATGATTGGGCTGCGGCAATGGCTGAACAGGCTGAATCTGAGGAAGCAGAAGCAGAAGATACGCCCGATATGGGAGCCAATGAGTTAGATGTTCAAGTTGCTGAGTTAGATGAATTAAATGACAGCGCTAATATTACAGTAGAGGAAAAGCGTAAGCTGGATACTATTCTTGATATCCCAGTGACGATTTCCATGGAAGTAGGGCGTAGTAATATCAGTATTCGAAATCTGCTACAGCTCAACCAAGGTTCAGTGGTGGAGTTAGACAGAGTTGCGGGTGAACCGTTAGATGTTTTAGTGAATGGCACGTTGATTGCTCATG
>CAZVDU010000044.1:0-13792 GCA_964625615.1 uncultured Pseudoalteromonadaceae bacterium
GAAATTATTTCAATACATTATCGTTAAGGCAACAGCTAGACCAATTAGGTCGTTGCCGTTTTATGGACAGAGAAGAATTTAATCAAGGCTGCCAGTTTCTAGCAGGCAAAAAGATTGTCATTGTGGGATGCGGTGCTCAAGGCTTAAACCAAGGTTTGAATATGCGCGACTCTGGATTAGATGTTTCTTACGCATTAAGACAAGCTGCTATTGATGAAAAGAGGACTTCATACACCCGAGCATCGGACAATGGCTTCGTGGTTGGTAACTATGCGCAACTGATACCAACAGCGGATTTAGTCTATAACCTGACGCCTGATAAGCAACATGCTGATGTTGTCGAAACGGTTATGCCATTAATGAAGTCAAACGCAACATTAGGTTATTCACACGGTTTTAATATTGTTGAACAGGGTCAACAGATCCGTAGTGACATTACCGTTGTGATGTGTGCGCCAAAGTGCCCTGGCACAGAAGTTAGAGAAGAATACTTACGTGGTTTTGGTGTTCCTACCTTAATCGCCGTTCATCCAGAAAATGATCCACTTAATCATGGGTGGGACATTGCGAAAGCCCTTGCTTCAGCAACAGGTGGCGACAAAGCTGGCGTATTGGAGTCATCTTTTGTCGCTGAAGTAAAGTCAGACTTAATGGGTGAGCAAACCATTCTTTGTGGTATGCAGCAAACCGCTGCTATTTTAGCTTATGACAAAATGGTTGCTGACGGAGAAGATCCTGCATATACAACAGCATTCATTCAACGTGGACTCGAAGTAATCACCGAAGCATTAAAGATCGGTGGTGTTACTCATATGATGGATCGGTTATCTAATCCCGCCAAGTTAAAAGCAACAGAGTTATCTGACAAACTCAACACACTACTACGGCCACTTTTCGAAAAACACCAGGACGATATTATCAGTGGTGAGTTTTCTAAAACGATGATTGAAGATTGGCACAATGATGATGCCAACCTTCTGCGCTGGCGAGAAGAAACTGGGCAAACTGGATTTGAAAAAGCACCAAACTACGACCAAACAATTGATGAGCAAGCATTCTTTGATAAAGGTATCTTCTTAGTTGCGATGATCAAAACCGGTGTTGAATTGGCTTTCGATGTCATGGTTGAAGCAGGTATTTTACCTGAGTCAGCTTACTACGAGTCACTTCATGAGACGCCTCTTATCTCGAATACTATTGCACGCAAGCGACTGTATGAAATGAATGTCGTCATTTCTGACACAGCTGAATACGGCAACTATCTATTCGCCAATGCAGCAATACCGCTACTGCAAAAGTGTCTCATGCCATCCCTTTCACAGGAATTGATAGGCGCTGGTTTAGATTTGAGTTCGAACAGTGTTGATAACAAAACCTTAGTTGATATCAACAGAGCAATTCGACAGCACCCAGTTGAAGCAATTGGAGAAACTCTGCGCGGCTACATGCAAGATATGAAAGCTATTGTAGAGTAATAGCGTTAAACCAAACCCTTACCTTTTTCTATTACAGAGAGCTAACGCCTGTTGGCTCTCTTTTCTATTTATACTTGTTGGGATAACCACCCCCTGCCTAATCGTATTTAACGTAGCTTACATCTACTTTATGTCCTTTTAACTCAAATCAACGCTAGCATTATCATTTCGCAGAGATGAATATGTTAACCTTTTGTTATATATAGATATTGACGAATATAAAAACCATAAAAAACATGAAACTGTCGCTCAGAACATACAGTTATAGGTTAGGCTAGGTTTTTACTTAACGCTATGATTCTTAATAATAAAATAAAAAATAGCTGCTAAAATCATCCACCACGAGTTAGGCATATCACTCACTGTCTTTTATTAAAGACAGTGTTTATCAAAAATAATTACTGAACCCCTTATTTTACTGGGTTGCGACTTTGGCACAGCATCTGCTTTTATGTTTTACACCAATAAACAACGTCCATTACAAGTTTAAGTTGGGACACTGGAGTAAAATTTGAATCAGACTATGCAACGCTACATTAAAATGAATGATTGGATATTCGAAATAAAAGCGGTAAGAGCAATCAAAGTCTCTAACTATGGCGAACCCTATAGCGCAATCTCAAATTTAAGTGTCATGGGAGAGAGCATGTATATCGATGGTCAAATGACTCGAGAAGGCGAGCAGTTCGATCGTAAGGACTTCCAAACCTTTTACAACTTCTGTCAGCAGCTTGATATGAAGAGCGCGCACTTTGATCGCATTAAGAACGGACACAGAAATACTAAAGTTGTCGATATAGAGCCACTTATCAAGCCAGAACCCTACATTCGATTGGTTAAATAGCACCTTGCTTCAATGACAAGATTTGCGACGGAACATATCAGCAATTCTGAATTGGGTAGAAACTTAATAGTATTAGTATGACAACTTTTTTTCCGATAAGGTCGAATAAAAACCTCACCTTATCGGTCTTCTCTTCACAAATAAATAATCCATTTCACCTTTCGTTTTCTTAAAAACATAAAAGTGTCAAAGAATAAAAATAAAATGATCCTTTAAGGGAGTAACTACGTCATAGACTAGGGATTACCCAAACCATGTTTAGGTTGAGCAAAACCTTTACAGAAACGAACAACAAGCCCTGAGATAGGGACTCAATTTGCGATGAAAGAGACCAATGAAAGATAAAATTCCATTGTTGCCAGGCGAATCACCTATTCCCAGAGCGCCTTTGGTAAAAATCAAAGAAGATACTCACTGTATCCCTCAACATTATCTTAAGTTTGATCACTCCGTCGAATCGGTAGAACACCTAATCCTCGACATTGAGTACTCTGATCAATATCCCATTTTCGTCAGTACAGATGATGACTGCCCTTACATTCAAGTTGGCATTATCGGTTATGACAATTACCGCGCTAAGTCTAAACAACAGGGTATGAAGATTGTTTATGGGCGAAAATGGCGTGTTGAACCTCAACTACCCACGTCTGAAATCATCCAAACCGCTTTCCTTGCCTTAGTAAAAGCGAGAGAACACGAGGTTCGGGAGTTGTTCAGGCTTGAAAACGAAGCATCAATCAGTAGCCCTTTTAGCAATCATCAAGACTTACCGCTTATGGCGGCTGAATCCAAACTACTTGCGAAACAGGTCCAAGCTAGTAATCCAAGAGACATTTCACTTTGGCTACAGCAACAACTCGACAAAGTAACTTATGACCTTGCTACGTTTAACGTTCAGCAGGTTATCGACCATAAGCAGGGGCGTTGGATCATCGATCTTGCGATAGAAGCACATGAGGGAACCTTATTACCTGAGCTGCAAAGTACTGAGATCACCCTTATTCTCAATCACTTATCAGAGCATGAGCTTTATTACACCCTAATGGATACATTACTAGACATGAGTCGCAGGCATGTTGAAGAGAATTTCAGATATAAAGGGTTTAATCGCTTTAGCCGAAGCAATGATGTTTTCGCCATTGGAACCTTATCTTCAATAACCCGTCGTAGAGAATCTCAGGAACAACAAGATGAGTTCGCCCAAACATTTTCTACAACGAACTACGAAACAGACCTAACCAGAGTACCTAAATTGGGCAGTGGCCCTCTTTCAAGTAAGTTGCGCCTGCAATTGCGTCAATTTAACATTGCCGATGGTATATTGCCGGAGTAATCACTCACTCGATGTATGATACAATGTATACATCTAACATCATAAGGATAAAGGAAACGAAACATGCCAAAGGCAAGTGAGATAAAAAAGAGCACCGCGGTAGAACATAACGGTAAGGTATTCCTGGTTAAGGATATCAATAAGCTCACGCCCAGCGGTCGTGCAGGTGCTAGCCTGTATCGCATGCGCATGTATGATGTCGCAACAGGTGCAAAAGTTGACGAAAGTTTTAAAGCCGACGAAATGCTCAATATTGCAGATTTTAGCCGTCACCAAGTCTCATTCTCGTACATAGACGGCGACGAATATGTCTTCATGGATAACGAAGATTACACGCCTTACAACTTGAATAAAGAAACTATTACTGACGAGCTATTGTTTATTAACGAAGAGACACAAGGTTTACAAATCTTAACTGTAGATGGCGCGCCGGTGGCCATCGAACTGCCATCTTCTGTCGAGCTTGTTATTGTCGAAACAGATCCTTCAATAAAAGGTGCATCAGCAAGTGCCAGAACAAAACCCGCCGTATTAACCACGGGTTTGACGGTACAAGTACCTGAATATATCGCTAATGGCGAAAAAATTAAGATTAATACCGCAGAATCAAAATTCATGAGCAGAGCTGACTCAAAATAACATCTATGTTTTTAACGAATTTGAGGCGCTTACTTGCCCAACCCTCAATGTCTATACAGCTTTGCCTTTTGGGCATTGTCGGTGGAATCAGTGCCGCAGCACTGATTATAACCTTTAGATTATCTTATGAAGGGTTACAGCTACTCTTTTTAGACACAACAGAACATTTTGACCAACTTGAGGACTGGGGTAGGCTCTTTATTCCCATCGTTAGCGGACTACTTATCGTTGGTTTTGCATTGATAACCGGCCGCAAATACTACCGGATGGGCATCCCTTTTGTTATTCACCGACTCAAAGCCAATTACGGCCAAATTCCGTTTAGAACTTCATTGAATCAATTTTTTGGCGGTGTATTGGCCTTGAGTGGTGGCTTTGTTGTCGGGCGAGAAGGGCCTTCTGTACACCTTGGGGCAGCAGGGAGTAGTTTTTTAGGCCAATGGTTAAAGCTACCCTACAACAGCATTCGAATTCTCGCAGGATGCGGTGTTGCAGCAGGTATATCAGCATCATTTAATACGCCTTTTGCAGCGGTCATCTTTGTTATGGAAGTGGTCCTTCGTGAGTACAAAATCCATATTTTCATACCCGTCATGTTGGCCGCAGCTTGTGGCTCAATATTCACACGGCTCGTTTTTGGAGCTGACAACGAGCTGTCTTTTCTACATTTTATAACTCTCGAAAACTGGATGTATTTATACCTTGTCCCTGTCGGGATAGCTCTAGGTATTTTAGCAACCATATTTAACAGTTCTCTGATGAAAATTATCCATTGGAGTAAGCCGATAAGCATGACCAAACGCTTACTGATAGCAGGCACCATTACGGGCACTGTCAGTTTCTTTATTCCACAAGCAATGGGTGCTGGGCTTGCACCGCTTGATACGCTAATTGCTGATCATACTGACATGAGTCTGATTTTTATCGTACTAGCCGCAAAAATCATCCTTGCATTATGTGCGCTAGGCTTGGGTATACCGGGCGGTGTTATAGGTGCTGTATTCTGTATTGGTATCTTAACCGGCTCGCTTTTGCTTACCCCTTTAACAATTACTGATGGCAGTCTTATCAAGTATTCAGATTCATTCGCTTTACTCGGTATGGCAGGACTATTAACCTCTGTCGCACATGCACCGCTATCCGCATTGTCAGCCGTAATGGAATTAGCACATGCGCCCGATGTCATTGCACCGGCCATGATTGTCATTGTTTCAGCTTATATCACCTCAACACAGCTCTTAAAAAACCACTCTATTTTTATCATGCAGTTACAGTATCAGGGCTTAAGTTATGCATTTTCACCTATCCATGATTCCATGCAAAAAATTGGCGTCCTCAGTGTATTAACAACTGACTACACATTCATTGATGAAGTTAGCCTAAGAAACGTACACCAAGAACTTAATGACAACCCGAATTTGTTGTTTATGATGCCGACTAAAGAAGGTGATGTGGCAGGTTATACGTTAGCTCAGCTCGACAAACGAGATCATGATGCACCTCTTCGCCAGCTTATGATGCAAGGTCTGTCATCACAAACTACCATGGCAGAGGTTTTTCAGGCGTTGAAGGATAAACGCGAAGGGGCGGTTTATATCTACGAAGAATCACCTAACAATATTATTGGCCTCATCAGTTGGGATATGTTGCAAAACCAACTGTTCAAAGAGGATAAAAACACGCAATAAAGGAGTCCTTCATTGACTACCATTCTGTGGCTTAAAGCTTTACATCTGTTTTTTATGGTGGCGTGGTTTGCGGGTATATTCTACCTACCACGACTTTTTGTCTATCATGCATCAGCCACAAATAGCGAAACAAATCAGACGTTCAAAATCATGGAAAGGCGTCTGTGGTTCTTTGTTACACCTTTCGCCTTTCTGACTTTAGCCTTTGGCTTGGCACTTATCCATCACTATGGTATTGATTGGTTTCGGCAAGCAACTTGGCTACACATTAAATTAGTACTAGTGATTGCTATCTATGTCTATCACTTTTACCTCTACAAACTTGTTCGCGACTTTGCTCAAGATAAAAATACACATTCTTCACGTTTTTATCGTTTTTTAAATGAAGCACCTGTTTTAGTGTTGTTAACCGTTATAATCCTGGCCGTAGTCAAACCCTTATTTTAAGGCGGTTCGGTGCTTTTTAAGAAATATAGTCACAAAATACTCCTTCACATTGGGTTGTTTGTAAGTTTAGCCTTCACTCACTTCGTTTCGGTTGCACAAACAAGAACGGACATGTCACTCAATGATACCGTGAGCTTACGCAAAGTCACACGGGCAGTTATGTCTCCTAATGGCGAGCATATCGCTTATACCTTGTCATATCCTCGTAACCCACTGAAAGAGGCATCTGGTAATCATTGGCTAGAACTCTATATTGCCAGTAAAGATGGCATTATTAGGCCCTTTGTCATCGACAACACAATAGTCATTAGCCCTAAGTGGAGCCCAGACAGCAGCTTAATCTGGTTTATCAGCAAAAAAAGAGAAGATAGATTTTCAACACTTTATGCTATCCCTGAAAACGGCGGCCAACAACAAAAGGTATTCCAATTTGAGAGTGACATTTTAGGCTTTGATTTGAGCCAAAATGGACAATACGTCATGTTTTGGGCCAAAAAGCCACTTGATGAAGCCACGCGTTCAGAGCAAAAGCTTGGTTTTATAGCTGAAGTATTTGAAGAGGCTACACCTAAGAATCAACTGTGGATAATTGATATTACCCAAAAGCAGGCTAAACCGAGATTGCTCTATAATGCAGAACATGTGGTTAATGCACAATTTATGGGTAACAAGAGCGAAGTGCTCATTCAATCGACCCCCAGCGCCAACATGAATGACGTTGTGACAAAGAAGTCACTACAACGTATAGGCCTTGATGGACAGATTATTATGCGCTACCGACATGTCGGAAAAATGGGACAAGCGGCTGTATCACCTAATGGCAAATACATCGCATTTGTGGGAAGTGACGATATCCATGCACCGGCAGAAGGTAGGCTTATGCTCGCCGAATCAGACAAACCTGATGTATCACTGCACCTTACTGATTTCGAAGGAGAGGTAACAGAGGTTACCTGGTTGTCAAACTCGACTGTTGGTTTTATTGCTCATGTTGGCACAAAGAGTCTATTTGCCAGTAAGAAGGTGTCATCAGCAGGCACCAAATACCGAAAAATAATTGATAACGGCGGCATCTTAACCAAAGTGAGTGTTGATAAGTCGGGAAAAAACTACGCCTTAATAAGCAACAAGCGAACACATCCAGCCGAAGCCTACTGGTATAGTAATCGCAATTTAATACGTGCCAGCAACTCAAACCCTTGGTTATCGAAAAAGAAACTCGCTAAACAAAGGCATGTTGAATATCGCGCGCGAGACGGGCAAATCATTCAAGGCATTTATGTCGAGCCGCTAACCCCTAAGCCAGCACAAGGATACCCGCTCTTGTTATTCGTGCATGGTGGCCCCGAAGTACATGCGTCTAATGGATGGCTCGATCGCTATTCATCACCGGTCAATTATGCTGCCGCAAATGGCTACGCTTCGTTCTTTCCAAACTATC
The DNA here is from genome assembly GCA_964625615.1 of uncultured Pseudoalteromonadaceae bacterium. GTDB lineage: Bacteria > Pseudomonadota > Gammaproteobacteria > Enterobacterales > Alteromonadaceae > M269. Next base: position 7,868 of record CAZVDU010000044.1, read on the forward strand.
GAGGCTCAACGGGTAGAGGGGATAAGTTCACACGCCTTGGACAAGAAGACTACGCTGGCGCTGAGTTTAATGACTTAGTAGATGCAGTGCAGTATCTCGATCAGAAAAACCTCATCGATGTAACCAAAGTTGGTATAAGCGGCGCTTCATATGGTGGCTATGCGTCAGCATGGGGAGCAACAGCGTTGTCAGAGCATTTCTCTGCAGCAGTCATGTTGGCAGGTATTAGCGACCAGGTCAGTAAATTTGGTACAACAGATATTGCCAGTGAAATGGTTAACGGTCATTCTTTTATTTGGCCGTGGGAAGATTGGCAATTTATGCTCGAACGCAGCCCTATATTTCACGTCAAAAAGCATAAAACACCTCTACTTATCGCACATGGGCTTGACGACACTCGCGTACATCCTAGTCAATCAAGAATACTTTACCGATATCTAAAAGAACTCAACCAAGCACCCGTGAGACTTATTAGATATCCTCGAGAAGGTCATGGTTTATCTCGTGCGGCGTCACAACTCGATTATTCAACGCGGCTAATGCGATGGATGGATTACTATCTACTGCAAGATAAAAAAAGCTTACCGTCAAGGACGATTGATCCAGCCGCTACCATAGAAGCCGAATGACAATGACTAAATCAATTAACGCTGTGCTGTTAGGCTTGTTTTTCTTAACAATTGCAAACGCCACAGACGCCAACCAACGTAAGCAAAAAGTACATTTTAAAACAGATGACAACCAGACTATTGTCGCTTGGCTTGAACAGCCCGAATCAATAGGTAACTCACACCCCGCCATCATATTAATTCATCAAGGCGGCTCCTCAAAAGACGAGTGGACAGGCTTACCCTTATGGCACCTGTTGATCAAAAAAGGTTATGCAGTGCTCGCTTACGACATAAGGCAGCACGGCGAATCGAGTACAGATAAGGATGATATCGTCGACCTTTTTAACAACCCTAAACGTGCTCCCCTTGATCTCAAAGCAGCAATAAAATTTCTTCACTCTCAAGCAGCAATCGACCCTGAACGCATAGGCATAATTGGCGCTTCTGTTGGTGCCAATTATGCGGTTATGGCATCCGCCATTGATGCATACCCCATACGTTCAGCCATTGCAATTTCCGGTAAGGCTGATGCTGCCCAAAACTTAGCGAATACTCAAATACCACTTAAAGGGCAACACCTTTTTGTTATAGCTTCTGAAGGCGAGCAGAGCGGCTTAAGAAAGCAATGGGCTGAGTCATTTTATCAATTCGCTCAAAAACCAAAAAAATTAAAGATAGCAGTAGGAAGCGCCCATGGTTCGAGTATTCTAAAAGAGCAACCAACACTCAATACCGAAATCATTCAATGGCTTCAACAAACACTATGAGCACAGCTTTACAGTAACCTACCCTCGTCCTTTCTCTCGTCGTTGACAGCTGACGGGACCTGCTTTAGTTTGCTTGCAACTTTTTACACTCTAGGTTTTAAATTGTGCGTTCGACTCTCAAAGAAAAGCTACTCACCTTTGCTTCCCTCACCTTCGTATTATTCAATCTATCTGCACTAGCTTCACCCTTCCCAGAGGTTAGCGTTGCGGGAACACAAGTCCGTGAGATTCACTCCACTATATACGACAAGGATTATTTATTGTCCGTTTCTTTGCCCGATGGATATGACCCAAGCAGTGACATCACTTATCCTACTTTGTATGTTTTGGACGGCAATATGTACTTTGAAACAACGGTTCAGAGTTATCAGGTGCAAACATTAGGAACAGACGTGCCCCCAATGATCATTGTCGGCATTGAGTACCCTACCTATTCATTGGACGCATGGTTAGTTCGCCGAGCAATAGAACTTACGCCTTCTAATAATGCCGAGTTTGATAATCAATACACTGAACAGTATAAGACCACCACCAAATCGGGCGGCGCAAAAACATTCTTGAACGTATTAGGCAAAGAGATTGTCCCCTTTATTGATAGAAATTATAAAACGTCGGACAAGACGGCCTTGTTCGGTCATTCATTAGGCGGCTTATTTGCAACCTATAGCTTGTTACAAGCCAAACCATTATTTGACGAATACCTCATTAGCAGCCCTTCGCTTTGGTGGGACGACGAAATGATCTTTACACACGAGCAGCAATACGTTGATTCGAACAAAGACTTAAACGCTCGCGTTTTATTATCTGTTGGCAGTTTGGAAGGTCCTTTGATGGTTCCTCCGATGCAGAAGATGGGTGATGTGTTAAAGAGTCGCAAGTTCAAGTCTCTCGACATCACTACACATGTATTCGACAACGAAACACATTTATCGGTGCAACCTGGCACGCTAAGCAGAGGCTTACGCGCCATTTTTGATACAGAGTAATTAGGAAACTTATTATGACCATTGAATTTTTTGATTTAGCGGCCCAAAACGACAAAATCATGTTTGGCCCATATTGCTGGCGCGTAAGAATGTCGCTGCTTCATAAAGGATTAGACTTTAACGCAAACCCTTGGCGTTTCTCCGATAAAAGCGCCACAGCAAACTCAGGCTTTGCCACTGTTCCTGTCATAAAGGACGGTGAAACATGGGTAGGCGACAGCTGGGAAATTGTTCAGTATTTAGATAAACAGTATCCTGATAAACCCACATTAATTGGTGACGATGAACAAAAGGCACAAATTGAAGCCTTTATAGAAACCTGTCAAACAAAGATATTCCCAACACTTGTCCCGATTGCAATCTTACAGGTACACGACATATTGGATCCAGAGAGCCAAGCTTACTTTAGAGAAACACGCGAAGCGGGTTTAGGCAATAAGCTCGAAGATATCAGCGCAGAGCCTGAAGTCGCAAAAGCAAACTTAGCCGCAGCACTATCCCTATTTGAAGGCACACTGTCTCAGCAAGCTTTCTTTGGCGGCAACCAGCCCAACTACTCGGACTACGCCTTGTTTGGAATTCTCAAATGGGCAGACATCGTCAGTAGCTACCGTCCAATCGACGACAGTAGCATTGTAGGTAAATGGTTTGTCAATCTAGAAAACATGTACGACGGTTATGCAGCTAAAGTGGCAACTGTGAGGAACCAAGCTGCTTAAAGGCTTCATAACATCCCGATTTCCATCGCTTATGCTAAGAAATCGGGAGCTTTTTGAAAATTTCAAAAAGCCAGAATAGCTCCATACAACTTTTCAAGCACCAAAAGCCAGCATGCCTCTGCGGCTTAATGTCATTATCCTGCACTGAGGTTACTTAGCATCCTTAGGCAAGAGTTCACCTAAGGCCTGTTTCAACGGAGACAAAAACTCGTCGTAATGCACCCACTGATTCACTGCCGTTTTGTATAAGGGTCGACGAACTTGCTCTGAACTTGGTGTACGCACGGCCCTTTTGTTTTGGTGAAAATCAACACAAGCTTGTTCAAACGGTAGTTCGCAGTAATCTAAAATCCTGCGGACCTGAAATTCTAAATCATCATGCAAATCTTCGTGCTGAACGCGCAAGATTCGGCCAGGCAATACATTATCCCAATGGTGCATCACTTCGACATAACGCCTGTAGTATTCACCAATATCCTCCAGTCCATAAGTAAAGTCTTGTCCCTCAGCAAACAGCTGTTTGTAGCCCGAAAAACAGCACGCCATCGGTTCTCGGCGTGCATCGATAATTTTCGCGTTAGGCAGAATCAGTTGAATAAAGGCAATATGCCGAAAGTTATTCGGCATTTTATCAATGAATAAAGGTGCTCCCTCTCGATGATGGGATGTCTCATCAATATAACGCTGTCCGAAACTATGACACTGCTCAAATGACAACTCACCCAATATACCTGGATAACGTGGAGTATCATTTGTCGCTAAACGCCCATTAAGGTGATGCGCCATACTGATAATATTCGCCAGCTCCATGGTGCCGTCAACCTGGCTATGAGACGCCAAAATTTGCTCCAACAACGTCGAACCAGCGCGAGGTAGGCCAACAATAAAAATAGGCGCAGCACACTCACAACCACTGCCTTTGAATCTATCAAAAAAGGCTTTATCAAAATGCTCTAACTGATAATCTAATTCATAAGTAACGCGGTCGATTTCAAAGCGGCTATTCGCTTTTTTAAGTGCATTACCTTGCTCGTAAAAAACAAAAGACCGCTGATAGCTTTTCCTATCTTCATAAGCTTTACCCAAAGCAAAACAGATATGTGTTTTATCTTCGACCGATGTTGACTCTCGAGCTTCTATCTCTTGCATGTATTGCAATTCATCGTCAGAGAATTGATAGGTTTTCAGATTAGCTAAACTCCAATACGCGTCGCCGTAATCTTCTTTTACTTGATACGCTTGTTGGTATGACGCTATGGCTCTATCAATAAGTCCAACTGTCTTTAACGCATGCCCTTTGGAGACTAAAATAGACTGCGCATCTTTTTCTTTGGTCAGTGCTTTGTCATAAGTGCTTATTGCTGTTTCGAAATCACCGCTGGATTGTTGTGCATTTGCCAAACTGACAATAAAACTCGTGTTGTTTGGATCCATATCATAGAGCACTTTTGCCTGCTCAAGCGCCTGATGGAACTTCTGACGACGGTGCAACACATTCACATAATCAAATCGCGCTCTTACAAAGGTTGGCGAGAACTTAAGACAACTCTCAAGCAAATACTCTGCGTCATCCAAAATCTGAAACTCACTACCCAATTCTGCCAGCATCCGCATAGCTTCAATATGACGTGGGTGTTGCTTCAAGAATTGACGACAGATTTGCTCAGCTTTGTGCAACTTTTTTTGATGAATGTAACTTGCTACTGTCACCAACTCTCGCGGCAAACTCGCTAGCCAAGTACTGTAACGTTTTGCATCTTCTTGACGTTGATAATTTGCTTCACTTGCCAGTACCTTCCAACTTGCCAACAACGTAGGGTTGAGGTTAACGGCTTTATCGAATGCTATAATCGCTTCGGTTTTAAGGCCCAACGCCAATAAGTTGTAACCCTGTTCCTGATATGCTCTGTCGTACTTAGGTGAAAAAGACAACAAAGCAGTTAATGAGCTCAGCGCCTTATCGAATTGATTCAATTTACGTTGGCACACCGCTAAACAATAACGACTCTCGATGTCTGACTCGTCATTGGTTAGCATATCCTGTGCAAGTTCAGCAGCATATTGAAATTGCCCAGCTTGAATAGCTGATTTGATAGCTCGGGCCGATTGTTCAGCGGCAGATACAGAAGGTGTTTGCATAAAGCTTAATATCGTCTTTTAACGTCAATAACCTATATAGCACCAATGATAGCAAGGCACTATATAGGTTTTATGACAGACAGATTACACGTAACTAGTACTGATAGCTTAAGCGTATACCGGCTGTTCTTGGTCTTGTAGGTATAACCCTAAAGATATTGTCAGGTGCTCCGGCGGACAACTCACCCAAACTGTCATTCAAGTTGTCGACGAAAAAGTTCACCGTCCATTCTTCCTTCCTCACACCCAAAGTTAAGTTAACCTGTGTGTAATTATCCAACTCAAAACGCCCATTCGCTGCAAGTGACGTAAAGCGACTACCCGTAAACTGGCTCACAACCTGGCCGAACAAAGTATATTCACCAACATCGTAGCTGTATCGCCCACCAACAACACCTTCAAACGTTGGTGAGAATGGCAATTCAGAACCCACCGGCGAGATGTTCACCAATGTATCGGGTATCTCAACTAACTCAGAATCAAGGAAAGTCCATGACGTAAATAAAGTTAAGTTGTCATTCGCTGCCCATTCAACATCGAATTCTAAACCTTGCTGTTCAGCAGACCCAACATTGTCGAAGAAGGCAACATTGGAGATTGAGAAATCGAGTACACCTTGTTGCAGGTCATCAAAATCAACAAAGAACACAGCGCCATTAAAACGTAAATGATTATCGAACCACTGTGTCTTCCAGCCAAATTC
>CAZVDU010000044.1:13892-26809 GCA_964625615.1 uncultured Pseudoalteromonadaceae bacterium
TATATTAAATCAGTACGCTCTGTGATTTCTTGGTCATCATAGAAAACACCCCCAATAACACGCCATCTTTTATCGGAGTCTGTAGCAAAACGCACTTCTTGCACAAGTCGCTCGGTTCCGAAGAAAACATCAGCAATCAACTCTGGTGTACCACAGACATCATAACCAGGGGTACAAATGTAGTAAGGAATGAAGGGGCCGTTATTGGAATAACCCGTATAATCTGTTCGTCCTTCGAAAACACGATCGGTATAAGAACCATTATAAATAAGTTCTAGATTATTAACGCGCCCATTGAGTGTCCAAGTCGTTAAGTTCAGCTCATCTTCGCCATTGTCTGGCGTGAAGGTCTGCACATTAAAATCATTATTAATACTGACGTCAGGCTCAAATTCAAAGACACCTTCAGAGTCAATCGTTTGATTGATATGAGTGACATATAAATCCCAGTTGTCATTAAACGCATAAAGTGCACTCGCACGAAAACCGCTGAACGTCACATCATTGAAGTCATCTTCGGCAACGCTCGTATTAGCAATTGTCTCCCTAACAGAGGGTGTAACACCGGCATTTACAAGACCTGGGTTAGTTAAGGGTAGCTGACGTGTTGCAGGGATATTATCTACAAAGCCACCGTCTGTTGAGTTGTACCCAACAAATCTCACAGCAAACTTGTCTTGGATAATAGGGATATTGATATAACCTTCACTTAAATTACTGTCTTCGCCTGAGCGTGTAGAAGAAAAACCAACCGTACCCCCAGCTTCGAACTCATCAAGCACAGGCTTGTTGGGAATTAAGCGCACCGTACCTGCTTGTGAACTCGCACCAAACAAGGTTCCCTGCGGACCTTTAAGGACCTCTATTCGATTCAAATCTGTCGCATAAATGTCTATGTTACGGCCACCCGTGGAGATAGGTGCTTCATCAAAATAGAGTGCAGTACTTGGCTCTGCTGCAATACCAGAGACACGCAGCCCCGTTCGCCCAGGTGTTATACCTCGAATAAAAATCTCTTGTTTACCAGGTCCCTGACCTTGTGCACTGACACCAGGTAATAAAGAAACATAGTCTTCAAACTTATCGATACCTAATTCTTCGAGCTGCCTTTCCCCAAGCGCATTAACAGCAATCGCAACGTCTTGAAGACTCTCGGCGCGTCGTGATGCTGTAACAACAATAACCTCTACTCCGGCTGTTTCATCTTCAGTAGCTTCTTGCGCATACAGGTTAGGGGTTGCGGTAATCAATGCCATGGCAATGGGTGATAAAGAGCGAAGCGCTGAGTATTTATAACCGCGCTTAACTGATAGTGGCTTGGTGTGCATACTGGTTGTCCGTAGCGTGTATATTTAAGTAAGTTATTGTTTGTATTTATTTATGTATCTAACGAACTTAAGATGCGTACCTGCTAAGCTCAAAATACAATCGCTGCAAAGTAGCAGAACCGAGTGACACATTTGTTGCACTTATGAGAAGGTATTATGAACTAGGTCATATTAGTATGATGAATAGTATGGTGTTATTTGTCGGCTTTCTAATTGAAAAGAAAGCCGACAACGATCAAGAACAAAGAAAATAAAGTTTAGACGGCAGGGGCTGCTTCTATGTTTATTTGGTCACGTTTGCGGGCAGCGCGACGGCCTAAAAAGGCAACGACTGTTGGCGTAAACACCAACGACAGCATGACTGAGAACCCCACACCACCAGCCAATACGACAGCCAATGGCGGCCAGAATGTCCCTTCACTAAATAACAGCAACGGAATAAACCCACCAACTGTCGTCACTGTGGTAGATAAAATGTGACGGCTACAGCTCAGTGTTTCAATGACAATTTCTTCCGTATTGCCCAATTTCGCTTTGTCATTAGCATTGATGGCTGCAATGACCACAATTGAGCCATTTATCGCCACACCAATAAGTCCTGCACTGCCTAAAATGGGGTTAAATCCTATTGGCATGCCTGATATCCACAAACTGAGCATCCCTAATCCAACCGATAGCACCGCTACCGAACCAATAACAAGTGCTAAGCGCACGCTGTTAAATGTAAGGATCAAGGTCGCTATCATCAGTACAAGCAACACAGGAGCATAGGTTGCCAGCTGCCCCACGGCTTCTTGCTGTTTGTCGGCATCTCCAGCCATTCGCATACTGTAACCAGGCGGCAGGCCAAAATTGGCTTGTTCTAACAACTCAGTTAAACGGTTACTCGCATCAATTGCTGTTGCGTTAGGCGAAAGAAACGCTTCGACATGATTGACTCTAACGCCATCTTGTCGAGAAATACCACCCACTGTAGGTATTAAGTCAAACTTACCCACTGCCGACAACGGCAGCCATTGTTGCTCTTGCGACAACTGAGAATTAATAATAGGTAAAGACGCAAGTTCTCCTAATTCAGAGCGTTCAATATCGCTCACCTGAATACTGATCGGCACTTCTTCGGTATCTTCAAGAATTGAACCACCAATACGACCATCAAGCGCCATCTGCAATTGCCCAGCAATATCGGTAAGGTTAAGCCCTGCTAACAGGCTAGCATCACGGTCGGCATTCAGCGTAAATTCCGGTTCACCTACTGTAATCGATGAAATAGTATTGGTTACGCCTGGCACCAAAGCCATCGAAGCGCGAACTTGCTCGCCTAGCTCGTTAAGCACTTCAACATCTGGACCAAAAATATCAATACCAATAGGTGCTGATATAGGAGGTCCTTGCCCGAACGCTCTTACAACAATTTTTGCTTGTGGGAATTGGTTATCTAAATCTGTTTGTAGTTCAGTAATCAAACCACTCGCAGCAGAGACCGTTTTAGCTGTAATAACGGCATTGGCAAATCTAGGTGTGTTGTCTCGATTCATTACTTGATTGTAATAAACAGAGGGCGCCGACCCACCAATAAGCCAAGTTACCTGTGCCACATTTTGGTGGTCTCTGATCACATCATCCACTTCAGTAACAACCGCCTGAGTCTTTTCAATCGCTGTACCGTTAGGCATCCATAAATAGAGCTGAAACTGGTCACGATCGGCACTGGGGAAAAAGACATTGCCTAATTGTCCGGCCAAAATAAAACCACTCAAAGGGATAACAATAGTCAGCACAAGTGGTATCAGCGGTTTACGAATACAATAAGCAAGTAGTTGCCTGAATCCTCGCGTTGTAGAGGGTGTTTGAATGCCTTGTTTATACCAAGGAGCTTGTGTTTGGTTATTACCACGCGGTAAAAAGCGTGCCGCCAAAGAAGCAATAATGGTCAGAGAGATCACGAGAGAACCAATCAACGCCATAACAACACTAATGGCAATCGGCCCAATAAAATCACCAATATTGCCAGATAAAAGTAAAATCGGCATAAAACCAAGAATAGTTGTTAGTGTCGAGGACACCAGTGGTGCAAAAAGGTGCTTAATGCTAATACTCAGCGCCTGCATACGAGAATGGCTTTTATCCACCAAATTAAGGCGGATTTCATCAGTAATAACAATCGCATTATCAATCAACAAACCAATCGCAATGATAATACCGAAAATAGACATCTGATGAATTTGTTGACCAAAGAAGCTTAGAGAGAAAACCGTAAAGGCTGCCGACAACGGTAAAGCTAAGCCAACAATAAGCGCCGCTTTTATGCCCATAAAAGCAAAAACCACCAGCATCACAACCAAGCTACCGAGCAACAGATTTTCTGACAAATCACTTAATCGGGCTGCCGTATACTGATTTTGATCAAAAACAACTTTAGTCGTCACTGTGCCCTGGTGAGTTTGATTAAACCGTTCAATAACGCCTTTTGCATTCTCAGTCCAATGATCAACTCTCAACGTTGGTTGCATGCGCGCCGCTACAAAAACACCAGGCACACCGTCAATCAAGGCAATATCTGCCACAGGCGTTTGCCACCCACGACTGACTTGTGCAACGTCTCCTAAGCGCAAAAACGTGCCGTCTTCACCACTTTGCAACGAGATATTCCGAATAAGATCTAGACTATCTAAGCCATCAGAGACCTGTAGTCGCACATTTTGTTGAGCATTTCGTAGCACACCGGCAGGCACCTTAGGATCGGCACCGGCAATACGTTGACTCGCTTGCTCAATCGAAAGTCCGGCACTACTTAAACGCTGAGCATCAATATCAACGCGTATTTGCTCGTCTAAGTCACCAAATGTTCTCACAATCTCAGTACCATAGACATTTCTTAGCTGATCAGCCAACTCAGCTGACAAACGCGAAATAATGGCTTTAGACAAGGGGTAGCCAGGCTTCTCGGTCAATGCCACCAGCAATGTGAACGAGGTAGCACCGCGCTTTTCATCCAGCTCCGGCTCACCAGCACCTGGGGGAAATAACCTTCTAGCAGCGCCCAAACGATCACGTATTTTTGAGAAAATTTGTTCATTTATCGAGCTATCAACCCAAGCTTGTAATTCAATATTAATGCTTGAGATGCCCGCCCGTGATGTTGATTTGATTTCTTTAATCTCAGACAGCTGTCTTAACTCATCTTCGATGACATCTGTCACCAGGGCTTCTACACGCTCTGCTGACGCCCCTGGGTAAGGCGTAAGCACTAAAACATTCCGCGTATCAATTCTTGGATCTTCAAGACGAGGGAGGTTGGTTATCGCCGAGTAACCAGCAACCAATAGAATAATTATACTGAGGTTTAACAAATGATTTCGTCTGAAGAACAACGTATACCACGCGGTTTCAGCGTTATATGTCTCCTCTATCCTGTGTTCATTATTATGCATGATTAATGGCCTCCAATAGAAGCCACATGCTTAGTCTCAGCCAGCCTAACATTAACGATTTGATCAGGTGTGAGCTTGTGCGAACCCGCCACAACATAGCGCTCACCGTTTCGCACAGGCCCGCGAATAAATACCTTGTCTTTAAACGAATAAAGCACTTCTACAGAGCGTGGCGTTACATGATCTTTACCTTCTGCGCTTTCAACGATGTACAGTGTCCACAATCCACGAACACCGCTGCTCAGTGCCTGTCTCGATACCCAAGCGCCTCTTTCATCCACAGGTAAATTCAGCTGAAGTGATACTAAATCACCAGAAAGCGTTTGGTATTCAGAATCCTCCAGTGTGAAAACCACATCCACAGTTTGAGTTGCCAGACGCCTGTTAGCAGCAATTGACGTCACAGTCGCAAGCAAAGGTTGTTGACCGTTGTACAAAGTGACTTGTTGTGACAACACAAACATCCGGGCGTCATCAGTACCCATCGCAATTCTTGCCTGGAGCTCATCTGATTGTTGGATCACAAAAATGCTCTGACCTTGGCCAACCACAGACCCGTTGTCGACCAGACGATCAAGGATTTTACCGGAAAAAGGAGACTTCAATACTGACTTTTCAAGTTGAACTTCTACTTCTGTAATTTGTGCTTGGGTTTCGAGTACAGTTGCAGACGCCGAAACAGTATTTTCTCTCACTTCGTCAAGGCGCTGAGGCGATTCCAATTTCTGACGAACTAACTCGACCACCCTTTTCTCAGAGAGCCGAGCAAGACGCTCGTTAGATTCTGCTCTTGCTAGCGCCGCCTTTAATTGGGAAACCTGCGCTTCCAACCTAGCTGTATCCAATTGTGCTAAAGATTGCCCAGTCACAACATGTTGACCTTCATCAACCAGTGTTTGTTCTAGTGTTCCACCAAGTTCAAAGCCAAGGACACTTTGGCTAGCAGCTTCAATACGCCCTATAACACGGCGCTTTGCGATATATTGGTCTTGAATAGTTATTGCAGCAAACTCAACGAGAGGTACACTGGGTTCAGTGGGGGCCGATGAAACTTGACCTGAGCCTGCCGCTAACAGAAGCACAATTAAGCCGATAAAAGGCAATAAACCAAACAATCCAATTTGCATTATGCGCCGAAAGAATGCACTTTGTGGTTTATGTTGAGTACTCATGTTCAATCTCACTTTGTGGAATTTGAATAACGCTTTATGCCCAAACAACTTGGGTATATACTAATTTAAAACAAATACTAGACCGTACAGTTTGATAATACAAATTAATATTTTGAATTTCTTATGACAAAAAACACCATTAATGCCTCTGTTGAGTCATCTGATACAGAAACTCATGCCGTAAAGATCAAAGTTGGCCGACCCAAAAACTTACAAAAGCGCCAGCAAATACTGACGGCTGCTAGCGACTTATTCCTTCAACAAGGGTTTAGTACATCGTCGATGGATAACGTCGCTCAGTCTGCTGGAGTCTCAAAACAAACGGTTTATTCACACTTTGCCAATAAAGAAGCCTTATTTATGGCTGTTATTCAACATAAGGTCGATCAATATCAACTGGATGGAGAGACAGAAGCATGCCAACAACTGACACTAGATGTTCGGTTACAGAATATTGCACATCGCTTTGTTAAGTTACTGCAAGATCCCGAAGTGTGTGCGATGTACCGAGTTGTTATTGGAGAGTTCAAAACAGCTCCTCAGGCAGCAGAGATTTTTTATCGGGCAGGGCCACAGCATGGCTTTGATATGCTATGTGATGTCCTCGAACAGTCAGGATTCCAATCCTGGTCTTCACCTGACAGGCAAAAGCTGGCCGTCGAGTTCTTTAATTTGTTGAAAGGTGAGTATCATATGAGAAACCTCATTGGGTTAGTTACCGAGCTGACACCGGAAGAAGAGCAAGGCTTGATCGATGGCGCTACTCAACATGTACTATCGCGTGTTGACAGCTTAAAACCCGCTTAACGGAGTACTTTATGCACCGCCAGAAGTTCCCAGCGACAGAGACAGAAAGGCTTATTCTCGATAACTTAACCAATGACGACCAAATCGCTGTTTACGAGATATTTTCAGACCTAAAGGTCATGGAGTTCTTCGACATGGAGCCTTTCACGAAGAAAGAAGACGGACTTAATATGATCTCTTTCTTTCGTAATAAATTTATCAGCAGAACAGGCATTCGCTGGGCTATCAGGGAAAAAGGAAGCTCTAAACTCATAGGTACTTGTGGTTTCAATAGCTGGGTAGAGTTCGATCACTCAGCCATTATTGGCTACGAACTAGCAACACCATATTGGGGCAAAGGGTACGCGTCAGAAGCCATTGCTCACCTCATTAAGCTAGCTTACCAAGGCGAGTTACCTATTACCGTTAATCGTATCGAAGCCTCTGTAGTGCCGGGTAATATAGGCTCAGAGAAAGTGCTTAAGAAGAATGGCTTCAAGTTTGAGGGCTGTTTAAGACAAAAGGGCTTCTGGGCAAACCAATATCATGATATGAACTTATTCAGCTTGATTAAGCAAGATCATCAGGTTTAAAAACAACTACTGCGATAATATAAACTCGGAAAGCTTGCGAAGATCTTCATTGGTTAAGTAGTTAGTCACATGATCAATCACATCGACCATAGCTCCACCTACATAGTCACCGTTAGGGTCTTCTCCGAGCAATAAGTAAGTCTCTAAATCATCTATACTCCAGCCCTTTAAACCACCTCTTGATGGCAGCAAAGAAGGCGCATTGCTATCAGAGCCGTTATAAAGCCCACCATTCAAGCGCTCATCAATATCAACACCACCTAATAGTGTTCTTGGAGAATGACATTGATCACAATGTGCTACGGCGTAAATTAGATAACGACCATTGTTCTGCTTTTCATCAGCATTTTTTTGAGGCATCTTACCTTCATCCATATATAACCACTTCCAAGCCGCTAAAATATTTCTTATGGAATAAGGGAATGCGATATCATGAGGTTTTGATGGTGTTTGGCTAGGTGGTGTCGCCAATAGATAATTATATAACGCTTCAACATCATAGGCCATTAGGCTTTGATAACTTGGATATGGGAATGCCGGGTAATAGTGTTGCCCTTCAGGGCTAACCCCTTGCGTTAGTGCGTTATTAAAGTCCTCCAAACTCCATTTACCGATACCATGCGTTTTGTCAGATGAAATATTAGGTGAGTAGAAATCACCAAAAGGCGACTCTGTTACTTTCCCACCACCAAATATGTCGCCAGAGCCTACAGTGTGGCATGACTTACAGCCTGCAATATCTGAGAGGTATTTCCCTCTAGAGACACTTTCTTTAGAGGCAGCAGATTCATTAGCATATGAGGAGATGCTTAATAAGAATAAGCATAGGCAGAATGAAATTCTCTGAGAGCTAATCATCAGCCTTATAATTACGATGGCATGAGCCACAGGCTTTTCTCATATCTCTAAAACCGTTCATGACTTGTTGTTTAGTCGGATTGCCATTAATGAGCTCTTTAAAGGTTTTTGTCGCTTCTACATAGTTGGTAGACTTTGCCGAAAAATCATCCCAATGTATCCAAATTTCTTTCTTTGCATCACTCTCTCCCTCAATGATAGATTCTTCTGGAAATATCATCTCCAAGTCTTTATTTAATAACTTGGCATTTTGGTAAATAATGTCAGCGTGTCGTTGAACACTTTCCATAGAGAGAGGCAATTTATTACGACTGTAATTAAACAGCGCATTGACACTAATCGAGCTAGACTTCATCAGGCCTTGTCTATACTTAATTAAGTCTTCAACCTCTTCATTACCTATTGCTTGCAAAGGTGCAATAAGCATTATTAAGGCGCTGAAAAGACGGTACTGCTTCATATCAAATCTCTACTCTAACGCGCTCATTTGAGCGGCGCGCAACTTTACACTATTTGAGGCATCAACCATCGAACAATTTAATAACAATTATCTCAAAATTCCATAAACCTATATGGCACTTGAGTCGGTTGATATTAGCATCATTTTTCTATCAAAAAGAGTCAAAAAACACCAATTAATACTATTGTCTATGCATAAACTTTACTTCCACATGAAATATGATGCCGCTCGGTAAGGTCCATTAATTGCTGAAAGGATAATTAATCAACTTTTATCCGATACGTATAGTTAACTCAAGCTAATTTGTACAATACCTTTATGTAACTATACTTTATAAAATCGATATAACACTATGCAGGTTATGTCTTAATTCATGCTGATAGGAGCATATAATGAACAAATATACTGGTGTAACAATGGCGATGATGGTCGCTGGATTGGCTGGCTGTAATGCAACATCTAACTCTGGATCAACAGAAATTGTAGCAAGCAGTGCAGCTGCTGGCGGAACAACTGACCTTGTTCACTGTTATGACGTAAATATTTGTGGCGGTCACAACGACTGTAAAACAGCGAAGAACGAATGTGCTGGCCACGCATCATGTAAAGGTACTGGCTTCGTTGCTATGCCTAGCAAATCTTGTGGCGATGTAGGCGGCTCAATCCAAGACAAATGGGTTGGCGAAATTGCTCAATCTGATCTTGTTCACTGTAACGATGTAAACATTTGTGGCGGACACAATGACTGTAAAACAGCGAAAAACGCTTGTGCTGGTCACGGTTCTTGTAAAGGAACTGGCTTCGTAGCTATGCCATCTAAATCTTGTAAAGATATTGGCGGTTCTATCGGCTAATTTAGCTCGATAAGATAAAAAGGCTAGGTGCAAAACACTTGGCCTTTTTAGTCTGTATTTGCCTTTACTTTATTAATACTCATTCCATTAGTAAACTGACTATCATCAAGGTATTAATGAAATTAGTATGAGTGCTATCCTCCCTATATGCATCATTACCCAACCATTGACACAATGAGGCCCAAATATCCATGAACGATGACTTTCTCGGTTTTGGTTTAGGACTTCGAACTAAACATTTCACAACCATCATCAATGAAAATCCAGCTGTAGATTGGTTTGAAATTATCTCTGAAAACTATATGGTTGCCGGCGGCAAGCCTCGCTACTATCTAGATCGAATAAGACAAGATTACCCTATTGTCATGCATGGGGTATCTATGTCTATTGGCAGTGTTGATCCCGTGAATATGGATTATTTACACGGCCTCAAAAAACTTGCCGAAGAAGTTCAACCTAAATGGATGTCCGATCACCTTTGCTTTGCAACAGTAGGCGGCATCAATAGCCACGACTTACTCCCCTTACCTTATACACAAGAAACGCTAGACCATCTCACGCAGCGTATTCACCAGGTCCAAGACGTCTTAGGCAGAGAAATGGTATTCGAGAATGTCTCTAGCTATTTAACCTATGAGCACGACCAGATGCAAGAATGGGAGTTTCTCGCAAATCTTGCCAAACAATGCGGCTGTAAGTTTCTTTTGGATATCAATAATATATACGTCAGTTCCAGAAATCATGGCTTCGATCCGATGGATTATCTCAATGCCATTAAGCCAGAATGGGTTCAGCAGATCCATCTTGCAGGACACAGCGATATGGGCACGCATATAGTAGATACACACGATCATCCTGTCCCTGATCCAGTATGGGCACTGTACGAGGAATACGCAAAAACCTGCGGTCCTAAAAGCACCATGATAGAGCGTGATGACAATATTCCATCTATGGCAGAATTATTACAAGAACTGCAACAAGCGCGCGATATTGGTAATCGCGTGTGGCCGACAGAAAAAAGAGTCGCGCATGCCTAGTTTACGAGACGTTCAGAACGAATTTATGGCGCTTTTACAAGGCAACGAGCGTCAAATTGAAACCCATGTCATTAAACAAGGTGCACTCACAAGCGGTGAACGCGTAGACATATACCGCAACGGATACCGTATTAGGCTGCGTGGTGTTATAGACTCCGATCACGAAATGTTAAGCCTTTACTTAGGTGACGAGCTCTTTGAGCGACTCGTTGAAGGTTACATTGATGCAGCACCATCAGAGCACCCGTCTTTACGGTTTTATGCCGAGCGTATGCCAGAATATCTGTCGAAGACAGAACCCTTCTCAAACTATCCTATCCTAGCAGAGATGGCAGGATTTGAACGTGTACTCCTACACACCTTTGACTCTGCCGACGCCGATACACTAGAGCCGTCCATACTGCAACAAATCCCCGCAGATGCATGGCCGACGCTTACCTTCACCATGCATCCCAGCATTCACTTTTATTCAACACATTGGAATGCAATTGAAAGCTGGCAACATTTAAAGGGTGACCAAGAACCCCCTGAGGCATCCTACCGAGAAAACCCTATGATATGGGCAATATGGCGAAGCCCAGAGAAAATAACCGAGTATAAATCGTTAAGGGCCCCAGAGTGGATTGCCTTGCAGCACATGACACAAAGTAAGCCTTTCGCAGAAGTTTGCGAAGAGCTCTCGTCATTAATACCAGCAGAACAAGTAGCACCAACACTCTACGGTTATATCAATGACTGGTTAGAGCGAGGCTGGATAACATCCGCGCAAGGTTAGCGGATAAGCAAGTTTGTATCCAAAAGTTACGCTAATCGCTTAGCGTAACTTTAAGGTGTGTTTTGGCTTTTGACTCTTTGTCAGAAAACTTCACAATAAAGACATCACCATAATCTTTTTCCGTTAGCGGCTTTGCTTCACCACCGACAAGATTAACCATGTTCGGCGTTGTATTACTATGCCCCACAATCAACGCTGTTTCACCTTGTTTAACAAGCATCGCAGCCAATTCAGCTAATTGTCGGGGGTTGTACAAAGTTATGTCTATATCAAGCTTTCCAGATGTAGGTCTCGCAGACTGTTTGGTTCGCTGATAGTCCGTACTATAGATCTTCCTAAGCCCTACATTATCCAATAGGCTCGCTAATTGTTGAGCACGATGATGGCCTTTTTCAGTCAGCTCTGGATCTAAACCACCAGATTGTTTTTCAAAATGTCGTACAAAGTACAAGGTATAATCCTTTGCATGCAACACACCTGAAAAACATAAGCAAACGAACAATACGACTATCTTCATCTAATTACACCTTATGTGAATCGAGCGAAAAGCCCATAGGCAAAAGATCTTCGATAGTAAAATCTTGTGCTAGGCCTTCAATATAAATAGTTGCCTCTGGCGCCAACTCTTTAATCCACTGCCTACAACTACCACAAGGCATCAACTCATGTTCATGGACTTGTGTATCAGCGTCAATACAAGCCAGCGCTATCGCTTTTATTTGTGTATGTCCTTGAGCATGTGCGTTCGACAACGCCGCTCTCTCGGCACACAAACATAAACCATAACTCGCATTTTCAATATTCGCACCTGTTGCTACATGCCCTTTGTCACAAAGTACAGCAGCACCCACTCTAAAATTTGAGTATGGTGCATAGGCTTTTAGTGCGGCATCTTTAGCCTGCGCTAACAATTTATCTTTTATCACGTTATTCGATTTTCCTTTTTACATTATCCGTTCAACGCTCTTATGAAAGCGCTTCGTTGTTTTCGCTCATCATAGATTGTTCAATAAGTTCGAGCTTAGCCAATTCATCGATGTATCTTCGCTTACATCGATTCGCCCAAGCATTCATGCCATACAAAGCACCACAACCAAAGAGTACAATAAGTATCTTTTTTACCGCCGTTGAAAAGTCCCAGTCATTATAATAGGCCGATAAAAAGAAAAAGATAATCATTATCGGTGTTAGTACTTTTAACGACAGCTTGGTGAATTCGGCAATTTTTATGTTGTTTGCATAGTGCTTCTTCAGCCCATGTATATAGTCTTGTGTGCTCGCACTGGTGTTACGCAAGGAAAAACGCCTCAGCCAAATAATATAAGTAGTTGCCCCAGTACCGAGAACTGATATCAAAGAGAGGTACACCAACAAAAGTTGGCTCATGTTCTCTCTATCTAAATAAAGCCATACAAACACAAACAGAAGAGATGAAACATCAGCAATCAAGTAAAACCATTGCTTGAACATAATCTTTCTGAACTTCTTAGTCAGTGTTTTAAGATCAGGTGTTTTGGTCGCCTGTTGCTGCCACAGCTGATCGAGGGATTGATTATCCGACATCGTTAATTTGCTCCATCAATGCTTTTCGGGCTCTATTAAGAATGACACCCACATTGT
>CAZVDU010000045.1:0-26563 GCA_964625615.1 uncultured Pseudoalteromonadaceae bacterium
TAAGTGACGGCACCGATATTGTTCTAGATGCAGGCACCGGCATTAAGAATCTGGGTGCCAAGCTCATTAAGAAAACGTCAGACATTCATTTACTCTTAACCCATAACCATTGGGATCACATTCAAGGTTTTCCTTTTTTTGCACCGATATATCAACCGGGAAGAGTTATTCATATCACACCAGGTAAGACGACACTAGATGAACCTAATGCTGTGTTAACACAGATGTCTGGTAGTGTATTTCCAGTTAACTATCAATCATTAAATTCAGATATACGTTTAACTGAGATTCCTTCAGATAAAAATCAATGGATGATTGGAACAGCACAGATTACACGTCACCCTATGAACCACCCAGGAGGAGGCAGTTCCTTCGTGATTGAAGCCGATGGTGCCAAAATAGCTTACATCACAGATAATGAGTTATACCCTCCTTATAAAAAAGAGAGTGATTTTTTGGAATGGGTGGAATTTGCCTCTAGTGCTGACCTTATCATCCACGATGCTCAATATATGCTCAGTGATATGCCCGCTAAATCGGGTTGGGGCCATTCTGTTGCAGAAGAGACTGTAAAGCTAGCGATGGCATCAAGGGCGAAGCGTTTAGCCCTTTATAGTCATGACCATATTCGTACTGACGATGAAATTGAAAAGGTGGTCGCACACTGCCACTCAGTCATCGAAGCTGTAGAATCAGACTTAGAGCTATTCGCATCAAAAGAAGGTTTAACCCTGGAATTTTAGGTATAGGTATTCATGGAGCGTAATCAACATGCTTTGCTACTATCCGGTGGCGGAGCCCGAGCGGCTTATCAGGTTGGCGTATTAAAAGCTATATCTACCTTTATTCCTAGAAACCATAGCATCCCTTTTCCCGTTATTTGTGGTAATTCTGCGGGAGCACTAAATGCAACCAGTTTAGCTTGTTACGCTTCATGTTATCACTTAGGCGTGAGAAAACTGGAATGGATTTGGCGTAACTTTCGTACTGACCAAGTTTACGAAACACAGTTTAATCATGTGCTATCATATTTAATCAAACACGGTTTACGCAGGCTACAGTCGGAACAAGCACATAGTTCGCCCAGCAGCTTGCTTAACAACCAACCACTTAGACATTTGTTGAGAAAAACGCTCAAGTTGAGCCGCATTGATCGCAATATACTAAATGGCCATTTGCGTGCTATCAGTATTATGGGCTCTAACTACAGCACACATGAAAGTATCAGCTTCTACCAAAGCCATGCCGATATACAACCTTGGGTTAGGCAAAAAAGACGTGGCATACCGGCAGCTATTGATATAGAACACCTCATGGCGTCGTCAGCTATCCCTGTAGTTTTCCCAACAGTGAAAATTGACGGAGAATTCTATGGCGACGGTTCAGTTCATCAACTTTCGCCGCTAAGCGCACCTATCCATCTAGGCGCAGAAAAAATTCTTGTTATTGGTGTTGAACAACCTAAAAGATCGAGTCAATTTGCCAATACCAATAGATACCCCAGTACTGCTTCTGTCGCAGGCCACCTGTTAGATACTATATTCTCTGATACCCTAAGCTCAGATATAGAAAGAATGCAACGGGTCAATGAGACTCTTGATATCTTGACACCTAAACAACGCGCTAAAACAACCTTAAAACCTGTTGAATGCTTGGTAGTGAACCCTAGTCGCAACTTTGTTGATATTGCTAATCAACACTATCGACTGTTACCTCCAGGGATCAGGGGACTCTTGAAAGTCATTGGTGTCAAACCAGACTCTGAATCTAGCTTGTTAAGCTATCTTTTGTTTGAAAAAGAGTTTTGCCAGCAACTTATAGACATCGGCTATCAAGACGGTTTGGATCAGCAAGAGGCACTTAGGCAGTTTTTGGAAATATAGGAAGCTAAAGCCCAATGAGCTTTAATACCCTTCTAAAATCAGCTTTTCTGCTTTTTCCACGCGCCGAGGTTTGCCAGATATCACCAAGACATCGCCTTCTTGAAAAATGAGATCAGTTTCGGGTTCTAAGTATTCACTTTCACCTCGTCGGATAGACTTTAACTCGACACGCATACGTTTAAAATCCAGCTGCTCGATAGCTTTATCATTCACATAAGCATCGTGAGTTAAAACAATAGCGTGCATGAATTCCTGTGTATCTTTTTTGTCGTAATTAACTTCGGTCGTTTCCCCAGGAAAGAAGCCATGCATATGACCATAATGTTCCTTACGCTCTGTTCTTACACGTTTCAGGATTCTAGACATAGGGATATTGCACAAGTGTAAGACTTGAGACACTAGCATCAAACTCCCCTCAAGAATCTCTGGCACCACTTGCGAAGCACCTGCATTGTACAATTCTTCCAAATGCTGATCTTGGCGAGTTCTAACGACGATTGGTATGTTGGGTGCAAGTTGCTTAATACTATTAATCACCTGCATAACTTTGCCATTATCGTCAAAAGTGACGATAACTAATTTAGCCTCATGCAATCCCGCAGTGACTAAAATATCTTTTTGTCTAACATCACCAAACAATACTGGTTCGCCAGCAACTCTCGCTTCCTGAACTCGAGAAGGATCCATATCGATAACGACATAGGGTACTGACTCGAGCTTTAACAAACGGCTAATTGATTGACCAACACGGCCGAAACCTAATATGATCGCCTGTTCAGGCTCAATTTGGAGTTCTTTGTCAAACTCTGGAACTGTAGAGGAGTCATCCCGTACAAAGAGCTTTACCAAGTCGCGACTATGAGTAACTAACCATGGTGTTAACGCCATACTAACAACACCTATACTCATCAGAAATGATGATTGGGCACGAGATAGTATACCTTCATCAGCCGCTAACGCCGCAATGACAAAACTAAACTCTCCCATTTGACAAAGCTTTAAGGCAGCGCCCCAGCCGTCTTTACCAGGTGCTCGGCCAACAAAAGCAGCAAGCCGAATCAACAGCAACTTTCCTAGCATCAACACGCATAAACTCAATATTGCCCAATGCCACTGCTGGAACAGGCTACTAAAATCCAGACGCATACCGACTGTAATAAAAAACAGTCCCATCAATATATCGCGGAAAGGCCTAATGTCAGCTTCGAGTTGGTGTTTATACTGACTCTCACCAAGCATCATACCGGCCAGAAAGGCACCAAGTGCCATAGATAAGCCAAACCAAGCTGTAAAGCCCGCAGCCATTAAGATCACTAATAATGTCGTCAATACAAACATTTCATCTGTACGTGTTCTCGCGATCTCAGCAAAAACCTTTGGAAGTACCCACTTCCCTGCTGACAACAGAACAACAAAGACAAAGATCCCCTTTATCAACGACATCGAAATCGCTGCAGACAAGCTCTGAGCGTTATCGGCTGCTAACAGTGGAATGATAATAAGCATAGGAACAACAGCGATATCTTGAAACAACAAAATGCTGACGGAC
Source organism: uncultured Pseudoalteromonadaceae bacterium (assembly GCA_964625615.1). Lineage (GTDB taxonomy): Bacteria > Pseudomonadota > Gammaproteobacteria > Enterobacterales > Alteromonadaceae > M269. The sequence goes on from CAZVDU010000045.1 coordinate 3,433, forward strand.
ATTTGAGACCTTGCCGTGTGCAAAATTCCTAGCTCTGTAACTTGTTTGATAACAATAGCCGTCGAAGATAAAGCAGCCATACATCCCACAACAAACGAAACACCGTTGGTTGCACCAAAGAGCTTAGCTATGAAATAGAAAGTGACCAGTGTAATAACAGTTTGAACAAGCCCAACGCCAAAAACTAAATGCCTCATGGCAACCATACGTGGCAAGGAGAATTCTAATCCCAGCGAAAAGAGCAAAAACACGACACCCAGTTCCGCAATAAAGTGAAATTCTTCGGGCGTTTCGTAGATACCGAGTAAGGCTGGTCCAGCTAGCACGCCGCAAGTTAAGTAAGCAAGTATAGGAGGAAGATTGATGCGTCTAAAGAGCCATACATTGAAAATGGCCACTGTCATCAATAACACTACATGTAAAAAATTATCCTGCATCCTCTATCTGTGTCCACCTGATTCTGTTCAGCATTATCATAAATAAAAGAAGAAGGAAATTTAGGCACGACACTTGCTTCTACTATCTATTAGTTGCTTGAACTAAGTTGTCGCCAAATATTTGGCAGGAGATACCGTTGGAACAATATAATCCCATCTACGATAGCACAGCTAACGACGGATTTTATGATTTTAGCCGACAAGATAACGGCTTAAACGATGCCGCATTGAGTTCAGTTGTGCTTGAACTAACCACCAGTATCGACATAAAGCAGTTACTCAGTGTCTATTTTCGGCAGCTACAACGATTTACCTGCGTCAAAGGTATCTGCCTTCAATTTGGCGATGAGCGAATGAGCTATGGTGATATTGCAAAGAGCATGCAGTCACATAAGCTAGACTATCAACTAAATAATAACACTTCAGCTAGTGTCACCTATTACGATGCGAAACTTAGTGGGATTAGAGATTGGAAGTACCTTCAAGCACTACATAAATGTTTCACAAACCCATTAAAGAATGCTTTAGAACACTTAACAGTCAGACGTTTAGCAACTAAGGATCACTTAACTTCCCTTGGAAACCGTGTTTCCTATGAAGAAACGCTGAATAAACTGATGAGTCAAGCGTACCGAAAAGGCGACAGTTTTTCTCTACTAGCCATCGATTTGAACAAGTTTAAAGCAGTTAATGATACTCACGGCCATCAAGCTGGCGATAAAGTCCTCACGGTATTTTCACAGGTTTTGCAAGATTGCTTGAGAGATATAGATCATGCATTCAGGATTGGTGGAGACGAGTTTTGTTGCCTGTTAGGTGACATTGGAGAAGAGGAAAATCATCTTGTCATACAACGTGTTCACAAGGCTGTTGCCCAGAATGAGTTACTTGAAAAATATGGTGTTAGCTGCAGCATTGGCTATGCTATGTTCGAAAAGTTAGATACTGTTGATACATTATTTGCACGCGCAGACGAAGATTTATACACACGAAAACGAGCCTAAGAAATATGCTCTTTGCCGCTTAAATCATTAAGTGGCAACATTCTGCCGCTTGCTGTCAGCATTTGGCGACATTTTTTACTCAGACTTTCAAGTTCCCCCTAAAAAGCTATTGAAGTTCACGTTTAATAACACAGGTATCAGTGCCTTTTCTAGATCTACTCAGCAAGTTCACCCTGTCGCCAATTTGAACCAGTTTAGAGTCACAATAAAAAAAGGGGATATTTTGACGCTCCCAAGGTGGTATTTTCCATTCTTTAAACCACTGTTTAGCTGTTTTACTGGGTCGGTTGCTCTGACACTTAAATTTAGCCGTTAAATGTCCAAACTCAACAATAATATTATCTCCTGGTTGCCAAGAAAAACCGTGTTCGGATTTTTCGAGATAATATGCTTGATTAAGATGTGATAACAACAATCTTTCCCTTACATCCCATACGATAGACTCGTTAGCTTGTGATAGTATTTGAACATCATCGTTATTAAGCAAATAGAGTGATTTGTCATACCGCCTAATTTGGGCGCCCGATAACTGAATATTAACTTGAGCATCATCCCTCCCGTTAACCGTTTGTTGGTATATCTGTGTCATCACGCTGACACTTGGGAGCTCTACCTGCCACTCCCTTAGCCAAAGTCGTAACACTTGATTGAACCAAGACGGTGTCATTCCCTTAAGAACATCTAATTTAAGCCGGTCATTATGCGCTTTGTCATCATACAGAGCGCTTTGCAACTTCTGGTGTGCTTCTGCTTCAATTAGCCTTTGTTGATCATCACACAAAGCAGCACTTCTGCTGATTGTCTTAGTAGCATTAGGCCAACGCTCATTCAATAGAGGCATAAGTCGGTTGCGAAGGAAATTCCGGTCAAAGCGATTGTCAGTGTTAGACTCATCTTCAATCCAACTCAACTGATGGCTCTTGGCGTACCCCTCAAGCTCAGCTCGTGTCACTGATAGTAATGGTCGTAACAAAGCTCTACCACTTGCCAATCTATCTGACATGGACATCCCCGATAATCCTTTAGGGCCAGCTCCTCGCATCAATTGTAAAAGCAGCGTTTCGGCCTGATCGTCCTGATGTTGTGCTGTCAACAATACAGCGTTTTCCTTGCTGACCTTATCTAGCAAGCCATAACGAGCCTCTCGAGCAAGCTGCTCTATACTACTTCTGTTAGAAAGCTTTAATTCAGCATAAGCAACATTAAAATCAACATCCAACTCTAGACACGTTTTTCTACAGTGTTCAACCCAGCTATCAGCATTCTTACTTAAACCATGATGAACATGGATGGCCTGTATATTAAGATCTGCCCTTTGATTCTTAAGTTCGACCAACATATGTAATAGAACAGTCGAGTCTAATCCACCGCTGTAGCCTAGGGCAATGTGTGTATCAGGTACTTGCTCAATAAGAAAATGATGTAAATTGTTTAACAATGACATGAAATTCAACAGGCTCTAATTAATAAAAAACAAAACCGCCAAACAAGGCGGTTTTCAATATAACTATTTTATTGAGCTGACTAATAAGTCGACTGTCTAACAATAACCAAACGACATCAATCGCTGGTAACGTTGTTCTAACAGGTCATCCATACTGAGAGACTGCAGCTGCGCCAACTGCTGTTTAATAGCAGCTTTGAGGTTAGCAGCCATGCCGTCATGATCACGATGACCACCGCCCAAAGGCTCGTCAACAATATGATTGATTAACCCAAGTTCTTTAATTTGTGACGCGCCAACTCCCATAGCTTCTGCCGCTAGTGGAGCCTTTTCTGCACTCTTCCAAAGTATAGAGGCACAACCCTCTGGGGATATCACTGAGTACGTACTGTACTGCAACATATTGACTCTATCGCCAACACCAATAGCTAACGCACCGCCTGAGCCACCTTCGCCAATGACAGTACAGATAACGGGGATTTTCAGCCCTGCCATCACTTTCAAGTTCTGCGCAATAGCTTCACTCTGCCCTCGCTCTTCAGCCCCAACACCAGGGTAAGCGCCCGGAGTATCAATAAGCGTGATAAGCGGCATACTGAAGCGTTCAGCCATTTCCATTAATCGTAGTGCTTTTCGATAACCTTCTGGTTTTGGCATACCAAAATTGCGTTTTATTTTCTCTGGTGTATCGCGCCCCTTTTGATGCCCGATGACCATGATAGGCTGACCGTCCAAACGAGCAATACCACCAACAATAGCTTTATCATCAGCATAAGCACGATCACCCGCTAATTCTTCAAAGTCAGTAAATATACGAGGGATATAATCCAGCGTGTAAGGACGCATCGGATGCCGCGCAATCTGTGAGACTTGCCATGCGTCAAGCCCCGAAAATATCTTATTCGTAAGCTCTACACTTTTTTCTCTAAGTTTCGTGATCTTCTCTTCAATACTGACATCAAATTCTCCGCCTTGATTAACAAGTCTTAACTCTTCAATCTTGGCTTCTAAATCAGCTATCGGCTGCTCAAATTCTAAGCAATTCAAACCTATTCCTCTACCTAATATACTGTGTCAATCTTACTGACAGACACTAGTGAAACTCTAGTGCAACTTGCTCTTTGCCAAGCAAATCTTGCAAGTCATTAATTAATTCATCTTCTGGTGTTACATACCACCTAGCACCCAATGCTAAGGTTGTTTCCATATGTTCATGCGTATAGTGTACACGAATTGGACAACTACCACCTTGATACTCCAATAACAATGACTCTAGTTTAGTCATTCGCTCGTCATTACACCACTGCTGGTCAGTTTTGATAAATATCGAACGTAAATATTTTTCTCGGGCTTGTACAACATCAACAACTTCGCGGGCACCTATTGTATTCCCACCCGAAAAATCATCAAAGCTGACCTGTCCACTCACTATCAGAATATTGTCTGCTTTAAGTACAGCTTCACTGCGTTCGTAAGCGTCTGGGAAAAATCGCACATCAACACGTGCACTGTTATCATCGATAGTAGCAATAGCCCATCGTTGCCCACGCTTATTAATCATAACGCGCACAGATAACACTAAACCAGCAACGCTAACATTTTCATCTTTGCGCGTAGGCTTGATATCAACCAATTTACAATGCACATAGTGCTTTAATTCATGTCGGTAATGGTTAATTGGATGACCGCTTAAATAAAGCCCTAACGTCTCCTTTTCACCTTCTAGCAGGACTTTCTCGCTCCATTCGTTCACGTCAACAAATTGCTGCTTAGTTTCTGTGGGTTCAGACGATACTAAACCAAACATATCTGACTGACCAAAGGATTCGGCTTTCGCGTATTGTTCAGCTGCTGCCATCGCCTGTGGTAATGTCGCCATCAGCACTGCCCGATTAGGACCTAGGTTATCTAATGCACCGGCATAAACAAGCTTTTCCATCACACGCTTGTTAATACGTTTTAAATCGACCTTAACGCAAAAATCAAATAAATCACTAAATTGCCCTTCAGCATCTCGTGCCTCGATTATTGCTTCAACAGGCCCTTCACCAACACCTTTTATGGCACCTATCCCGTAAACAATCTCACCTTGCTGATTAGCAGTAAACTTGAATTGCCCACTATTCAAGTCTGGCGGCAGTATCGTCAACCCCATACGTCGACACTCATCAACCAAAGTCACTATTTTGTCTGTATTATCCATATCGGCTGACATCACGGCGGCCATAAACTCTGCGGGGAAGTGCGTTTTAAGCCAAAGTGTCTGATAGGAAACAAGTGCGTAGGCAGCGGAGTGAGATTTGTTGAAACCGTATCCAGCAAACTTTTCAACAAGGTCGAAAATCTTCATCGCAAGTTCTGGGTCAATATTATTACCCGCAGCCCCCTTAGCAAATACTTCCCTCTGTTTTGCCATTTCCTCAGGCTTTTTCTTGCCCATAGCGCGCCGAAGCATATCAGCACCACCTAAGCTATAACCCGAGAGAACTTGCGCAATTTGCATAACTTGTTCTTGATACAGGATAATGCCATATGTAGGTTCTAGGATTTCACTCAAAGACTCGTGTTGATATTGTGCATCTGGGTAAGAGATTTCTTCTCGGCCATGCTTACGGTCAATAAAGTTATCAACCATACCAGACTGCAAAGGACCCGGCCTAAACAAAGCCACTAACGCGATAATATCCTCAAAAGTATCCGGTTGCAGTCGCTTAATAAGGTCTTTCATACCCCTAGATTCGAGCTGAAACACTGCGGTTGTTTCTGCATTTTTAAGTACATCAAAGCTTCGCTTATCATCTAAGGGGATCGATGTAATATCAATATCCTTATGCTTGACTTCTTTGATCATATCAATCGCCCACTGAATAATAGTCAGTGTGCGCAACCCTAGGAAATCAAACTTGACCAGACCTGCTGTCTCAACGTCATTTTTATCAAACTGTGTAACGGGGTTTTGGCCTTGGTCATCACAATACAAGGGGGAGAAGTCGGTAATTTTAGTTGGCGCAATAACAACACCACCCGCGTGTTTACCAGCGTTCCTCGTCACACCTTCGAGAATTCGCGCCATATCAACAAGATCTTTAACATCTTCATCTTGTTCATATAACTCAGGTAGCCTTGGCTCAACATCAAAAGCCTTCTGTAAGGTCATACCCGGCTCAGGCGGGATCAATTTAGAAATTCGGTCAACAAAGCCATAAGGGTGACCGAGCACTCGGCCTACGTCTCGAATAACAGCCTTAGCCGCCATAGTACCAAAGGTAATAATTTGAGATACCGCGTCGCGACCGTATAACTCAGCCACGTGATCGATTACTTCATCTCTTCGATCCATGCAGAAGTCGATATCAAAATCTGGCATCGATACACGTTCTGGATTCAAAAAACGCTCGAAGAGTAAATCAAATTCTAATGGATCGAGATCTGTAATATCTAATGCATAGGCAACCAGTGAACCTGCACCTGACCCCCGACCTGGTCCAACAGGGATACCGTGGTCTTTACTCCATTGAATAAATTCCATTACAATCAGGAAGTAGCCAGGAAACCCCATCTGATTGACAACATTCAATTCAATGTCTAGACGCTCATCATATTCTGGTCTTTTTTCAAGCCTTTGTTGCTCATCAGGAAATAAGAAAGCAAGTCGACGTTCCAACCCCTCCTTAGACTTAACAACCAGGTACTCTTCGTCAGACATACCACCGGTTGGGAATTTCGGCAAAAAGTACTCGCCCAATTTCACCGTCACATTACAACGTTTCGCAATTTCAACCGTATTGGCGAGAGCTTCAGGAATATCACTGAACAGTTCTTGCATTTCGGTTTCAGAGCGTAAGTACTGCTTTTCACTATAGAGTTTAGGACGGCGATTATCGTCTAGGGTGTAACCATCGTGAATGCTCACCCGAATATCATGAGCGGCGAAGTCTTCTTGCTTCAAGAAACAGACTTCATTAGTAGCCACAACAGGAAGGTTATTTTTCTCAGCCCATTGCACCGCCGCATGAATGTAGTCTTCCTCTCCTTTTCTTTCAGTACGTATCAGTTCAATGTAATAACGGTTTTCAAAATGCTCTTTGTAGAAATGAGTAATCTCTTCAGCTAGCCCCACATTGCCTTTTTGCAGTGCGCTACCCAAATCACCATGAATACCTCCAGAGAGCAATATAAGACCCACCGCATGTTCGACAAGCCATTCTGAATCAATCATCACACGGTCATGCAAGTAGCCACGCTGATATGCTTTAGATATAAGCAACGTTAGGTTTTTATAACCTTCATTGTTCATTGCTAAAATAGTAAGCCGACAATTTACATCAGGAAGTCCTTGATGATTGACCCAAAAGTCAGCGCCAACAATCGGCTTTATGCCATTACCTTGCGCACCAGAGTAATACTTAACTAGCCCACATAGGTTCATTTGATCAGTAATAGCAACGGCTGGCATGCCTAACGATTTGATCTGCTCGAGGATAGGTTTAACTTTATTTAACCCATCTCGCATAGAGAAGTCACTATGAACACGTAGGTGAACAAACTTCGGTGGAACGGTATTTTGTTTCTCTTCAGTCATTATATTGTCTTCAACGAATAACACCTTGGTGGCGTTCTAACGCCAGGCTGACTGGCTTAAAACTAAGGCGATATTCTTTCAATGGGCCGTGTTCTTCCAGCTTAGCCATATGCTCTTTGGTGGGATAGCCTTTATGTTTGTCAAAGCCATATTCAGGGTAACGCAGGTGCAACGCTTTCATTTCTTCATCACGTGTCACTTTTGCAATAATAGATGCCGCAGATATTTCAGCAATAAGTGAATCACCTTTGATAATACATTCACTTGGGTATAACCAATCCGGGCAACGGTTGCCATCAACCTTCACAAAATCTGGTTTGGTCGACAACCCCTCTACAGCTCTTTTCATGGCTAACATTGTCGCATGCAAGATGTTTAAATCATCTATTTCATTTGGAGTGGCGCGTCCGACATTCCAAGAAAGTGCTTTTTGCCGAATTTCGTCACACAATAAATAGCGCTTTTTCTCAGACAGCTTCTTTGAATCTGCAAGACCCTCGATAGGTTGAGCAGGGTCAAGAATAACAGCTGCTGTAACAACATCTCCGACTAAAGGCCCTCGACCCACTTCGTCGACACCAGCTATTAAACACGTGCTTTCTTTTGCAACTGTCATTTGTTGATCAAACCCAATACGGCTTTAGCAGCTGTATGATCAGCATCACACTTAAGCGTATGATGAATGTCAGTAAAGCTTTTCAACAGCTCCTTATTCGGTTGTTTAATCATTGGCTCTAACAAATTAGCCATATTCATTGGATTAACAGCTTCTTGAATAAGTTCAGGGACAAGTGCTTGATTAGAGAGTAGGTTAGGTAGTGAGAAGTACTTAGGCTTATACATCCGCCTCATGATCAATTCAGTCATTTTTTTCAAGCGATAAGCAACAACCATTTGACATTTACATAGCATAGCTTCTAGTGTCGCTGTTCCCGACGCCAACAGCACAGCGTCAGCAGCTTGCATGACGTCACGCGAATGCCCAATGATAATGCGGATATTGTCTGATGCTTTCTTTTCTTTTAAATACTGTTCAATTTGATGTTTACGTTGCTGATTAACAACAGGAATCAATACATGTAAATGATCGAAACGCTCAAACAATAAATAAGCAGTATCGACAAAACGTTCGAGAAGCATATTCACTTCACCAGCACGACTACCTGGTAATAAAGCAAGTACAGGCTCGTCAGCTTTTAATCCCAACATAACCCTTGCACCTTCTTTATCAGGCACGAGATCAACTTGATCAGCTAAAGTATGCCCAACAAAAGTACAAGGAACCTTTTTTTCATCGTAAAAATCTTTCTCAAAAGGCAGCAAGCTCAACACTAAGTCAGTTGCTTTAGCAATCTTGAAGATGCGCTTTTCACGCCATGCCCATACCGATGGACTCACATAGTGGACCGTCTTTATTCCAGCTTTCTTAAGCTTCATTTCTAGGCCGAGATTAAAGTCAGGTGCATCAACACCAATAAAGACATCAGGAGGGTTATTAATAAAGTGGTTAACTATATGTTTGCGTATCGCAAGCAGCCGCTTAATTCTAGATAAAACCTCAACCAACCCCATCACAGACAACTCTTCTAAATCAAAATGCGAATTACACCCTTGAGCAATCATCTGGGCACCACCAATGCCTTCAAAAACTGCATTGGGGTATTTTTCTTTGATAGATTTGATAAGGCCGGCGCCTAGAATGTCTCCAGATGCTTCACCAGCGACAATGCCGATTCGAAGTATTGGGGCAGACATAAATTAACGAATAATCCCTCTTGGAGACTTATCGATAAATTCAATCATACTTCTAACAGAAGGGCTGTTCTGTCCACTTTCTTGAAGCTCTGTTATCGCTTCTTGTACAGTTAAACCTTTCCGATAAATGGTTTTGTAAGCTCGGCGAATATTCAGAACTTCTTCTTTATCGAAGCCTCTGCGTTTTAACCCTTCAGTATTTATGCCGTAAGGTTTAACAATATTCCCGCCAGCCATTACAAAGGGAGGCAAATCTCTCAACATAATCGCACCTGCAGCAACAAAGCTATGAGCGCCTATATGACAAAACTGATGGACACCTGCCATACCACCCATAATAACCCAATCGTTAATATGTGCGTGCCCGGCACAAGTGACATTGTTAGCGAGTATTGTGTGATTGCCGATCATGCAGTCATGTGCGATATGCACATATGCCATAAACAAATTACTATTACCGATGGACGTCAAGCCTTGGTCTTGCGCTGTTCCTCGATGAACAGTGACACACTCCCTAAATACATTGCCATCACCTATAACAAGTTTGGTCGGCTCTCCTGCGTACTTCTTGTCCTGGCAATCTTCGCCTATGGAGCAAAACTGATAAAAGTGATTAGACTTTCCGACATCGGTATCCCGCCTTATCACCACATGAGACTCCAGCTTAGTATTATCTCCTATCGTGACATTAGCACCGACCACGCAATACGGCCCAATAGAAACATCAGCTCCAACTTTTACACTTGGATCAATAATAGCTGTACTGTGAATCAAACCGCTATACCTTACGCATTGCGCACATAAAGTTTGCTACACAACATTCAACACCATCAACACTGGCAACACCTGAAAATTTCCAGATACCGCGGCGTTCTTTTATCAGCACAATATCCAAATCGAGCCTATCACCCGGTACTACAGGCTTCTTGAAACGCGCATTATCTATGCCTGCATACAAGTAGAGATCATCACTGTTACCTGCGGTTTTAAATCCCAAAATACCAGCAGCTTGTGCTAAAGCTTCCAATATAAGAACACCTGGGAAAATGGGTTTACCAGGGAAGTGGCCTGTAAAACACGGCTCGTTCATTGTGATATTTTTATAAGCTGACAGCTTTTCGCCTAGCGTATAATCAGTCACTCTATCAAGAAGAAGCATCGGATAGCGATGTGGAAGCAACTCCATGATTCCCTCAATATCGACTGTATTCATGCTGTTAGACAACCCTATATCTCCTGTTCGCTCATGACTTTTCTTGAGCTTGTTTCTCTAATTTTTTCACTCGCTGGTTAAGTGAGGTTAAATTTCTAATCCCAATAGCTGTTTTTCGCCATTCTTTGCTTGGCATTGCGGGAATGCCTGATGAGTACAATCCCGGCTCAGAAACCCCTTTTGTGACCATAGCCATACCAGTAAAGTGAACATTGTCAGCTATTTCAACATGACCTGTAATCGCAGACATACCACCTATAGTGCAATACTTACCAACGGTAGTACTTCCAGCAACAACCGTACAACCTGCAATGGCAACGTTTTCTTTAATAGTAGCATTATGTGCAATCTGGCATTGATTATCTATTATGGCACCATCACAAATAAGCGTATCTTCTAGCGCGCCTCTATCAACTGTCGTTGAAGCACCTATTTCAACGTGATTACCAATAATCACTCGCCCTATTTGAGGAATCTTAACCCACTGACCTTTATCATTGGCATAACCAAAACCATCTGCACCGATAACAGTGTTAGACTGGATAAGACAATATTCACCAACAATGATCTCATGATAAAGTGTTGTGTTTGCCCAGATCTTAGTACCTCTACCTATAGTCGTATTTTTACCGACAAAGCATCCCGCACCTATTTGAACATCATCACTAAGAGTAACGCCAGATTCAATAACAGCAAAAGGTCCAATCTTAACATTAGAGCCCAATGTTGCCGTGTTATCGATCGATGCTTGTGGTGATATATCATCAGCGGCATCAGGCGTTGTATCTAGCATCTGAGCCACCCGTGCAAAGCCTACATACGGATTGCTCATTACAAGCGCAGCACTCGGACAATGCTCTACATCATCGGGAGACAAAATCACTGCAGAAGCTTTCGTATCAGATAACTGACTACGATATTTGCTATTGGAAAGAAATGAAATTTGGCCTTCAGTCGAAGTTGCTAATGTTCCAATGGAATTGACTAATACACTGTCATCACCAACAACTTCTGCACCCACTTCTTGAGCTAATTGTTTTAGGCTATATTCTGTCATACAGGTTTATTTGATTTTACTAACCTGATCAATCACTGCTTTTGACAAATCAATAGATTCATCTTTCAAATAAGTTACAGCATTACCGTCTACAACGAGATCGTAATCACCTTTAGCAGCAATATCGTCGATAGCAACCTTAATCAATTCTAAAATCTTATTACGTTCTTCACCCTGGCGCTGTTGTACTTCTTGTTGCAACGGCTGAGCTTTAGACTGGTACTCATTACGAAGATCGATAATTTGCTTTTGTAACTCGTCTTTCTCAGTTGCACTCATAGTAGCAGCATCGCGTTGTTGCTTTTCTAGATAGTATTTAATGTCCTTCTCTAAGCGATTCACATCTTCAATTCTATCTTTAAACTCAGCTGTAATAGTTTGTTGAATAACAGCTGCTTGAGGAACTGATTGAAAAATGCCTTGTACATTAACAACACCAATTTTTTGCTCAGCATTAGCCTGTGTGGTCATTAAAACGCTGCTCATGAAAATAGTTGAGCTGATCAATTTGGTTAGTTTGTTCAAAACATACTCCTTAATTCTTATAGTAAGTCTACTTTGGAAGAACCTCTGCTCTCCCATTGAAAAAATAAAGCTATAGATTACTACAGCTTTACCATGCTTGTTAGGGTTTATTAGAAAGTTTGTCCGATGTTAAACGAGAAGAAATCAACTTCATCACCATCTTGCTCTCTCAATGCTCTAGAGAAACTAAATGTCAACGGACCTAAAGGCGCTAACCATTGGATAGATAGCCCAGCGGAAGCTCTGAAACGCTCCGGGTCACTAAAGTCTGCTAATTGAGAAAACTCACTGTTAATAACATCTAAGTTTTCAAACTCTTCGATATTAAATTCAGTATCCCAGACGTTACCAGCATCAACAAAAAAGCTCGTTCTTACCTGATTAAGAAAGCTATCAGGCAAGAAAGGTGTTGGCACAATAAATTCAAAACTGGCCAGTGCCATTGCGTTACCACCTAGGGTACGACGATCAACACTTATTGTATCAAACTCAGGACTAAGGACAATCGGTCGGCCATCAGGACCGAGAGCGGTTCTACTTTGACGCCTAATTGCTCGAGGACCTATAACATTGACCTCAAAGCCACGTAAGGAGTCGTTACCACCTAACCTGAAATTATCTGTAAACGGTAATATTTGATCGACACCATTACTTGAACCATAACCATTTCCGTAGCCGGCTTCAAACCTGGCTAAGAAAGCCCACTTTTGGCTTCTCGATAGTGGGAAATAAAAACGGGATTCATATTGTAACGTAAAGTAATTCACATCAGAGTTAGGTGTAGAAATACTAAATGACGCCTGCTGAGATGAACCATCTGTCGGAAAAACACCACGATTCAACGTTACTCTGCTCCAACCGATTCTCGCTAAGAAAGTATCGTAGCTAATACCATCATCTGGATTAAACTCATCAATGAGTGATTCAAAAAACCTTTCAGTCTGGACAATAGATTGCGTTTGATTCAGTGAACGCGACAAATAATTTAAACCAAAGTTAACCCGATTGAATTCATTGATAGGATAACCAACATTAACACCTACAGAGATGGTTTCTTGGTTAAACTGAATGAGGTTAGCACTACCGCCATCAAAACGAGAGACCCCCAGTGATCCACCTAAGCTAATGCCATCGACAGTAAAAAATGGATCGGTATAAGAGAGGCTCACGCTTTGCTGGAATCGAATTGTGTTTATATTAAACGCAAGCCTGTTACCTGACCCCAAGAAGTTATCCTGCTGTATACCTGCTTGAAGGCTCAGTCCTGTTCTATCACCAAAACCAACACCAGCATTAAACGAGCCTGAAGCCTGTTCTGTAACATTGAAATCAATATCAACTTTGTCATCTTCTTCAGTTAGTCGAATCGTTTCGAAATCAACTTCTTCCAAATACGTTTGACGAGAAAGACGCGCTTTGGTCGTTTCTAAAGCAGTGTTAGATAACCAAGCCCCTTCCATCTGGACAGTATTCCTACGCAGTACTTCATCAGCTGTAACGTTATTGCCTTTAAAATTAATACGACGAACATAAATACGTTTTCCGGGATCTACAGACAAGGTTAATTTTACTGTCTTGTCTTCCTCATTAATTTCCGGAATCGTTGTTACTGTAGGGAATGCATATCCAAAACGTGCCAGGTAACGACTGATGAATTCTTCTGCAAAAGTAACTTGTGCTAAACTATATAGTCCACCAGCTTTTAACGGCAGAATCTGCTCTATAGTAAACTCGTATCCTAACAGATCTCCCGCGAGTTCGACTTCAGATATGTCATAAGTTTCTCCCTCTGTTAGATTGAGAGTGATATATAAACCATCTTGCTCAGGCGTCAATGAAACTTGCGTTGAATCAACCTGGAACTGCAAGTAGCCTCTGTCTTTGTAGTAGCTTTCTAATGTTTCTAGATCACCACCCAACTTTTGCTTCTGATAACGAGTTTCAGCAGTAAAATTCCACCATGGCGTGTCAAACTTCAACTCAAACAACTCAAGCAGTTCTTCATCATTAAACACTTCGTTGCCAACGATGTTAATTTGCTTTATTTCAGCTGAATCACCTTCTTCGAAAACTAACTTTAAATCAACACGGTTACGCGGCAGCGGAGTAATAATAGCGTCGACTTCTGCTTTATACTTACCAATACTATAGAAGAAGTCTTTTAAGCCATTCTCTATCCCGGTTAATATGGTCTTGTTTAGAGGTTCACCAATGCGAACATTACTGTCATCAAGACTTTGTTGTAATTGCTCATCTTCAATATCGTCATTACCTTCAAAAACGATGTTACTAATGGTCGGTCGCTCACGCACACGCACAACTAACGTTTGCCCATCTCGTACGACTTTAATATCTTCAAAGTGACTCGAAGAGTATAGCGACCTGATTAGCTGAGAAATACGAAATTGATTCATTCGGTCCCCAACTTGGACCGGAATAAAAGTCAAAGCAGCGCCTAAAGCAACGCGCTGCAAACCTTCCACTTTAATATCTTCTACAATAAACTCATTTTGCTGAGCCTGGCTCGAGAAACTAATAAGGGACAAAAGCCAACCGGCTAGTACAAACTGTCTTAACTTCATTTAATTATTATCTTCCTAACTGCAAAGTCACATTTGTCGTTGTCGCTTTTACAACCGAACAATATCGTTAAAAATAGCGACACTCATTAGTATGAGTAAAAAAGCACTGCCAACCTTAAAACCAATTTCTTGTGTCGATTCAGAAACAGGTTTTCCTGTAACGAGCTCAACACAAAAGTACAGTAAATGACCGCCATCTAACACTGGCAAAGGCAACAAATTGATTATACCTAAGTTCACGCTAATTAAGGCCAAAAAACTTAAAAAAGCGACTAAGCCATAACTAGCACTCGCCCCCGCACCTTGTGCGATAGAAATAGGTCCACTCAAGTTTTTGACGGATATATCGCCTGTAAATAACTTCCCTATCATTTGCAAACTTAACGTCATCAGCCGCCATGTTTCCCTGCTACCACTTAACATTGCCTGAATAGGTCCATACTGTCTTAAAAAGACAGCGCCTTCAGGCCAAGGTTCCGCAAGGTTTACAACTCCCATAAAACCCGAAGCCTTACCATCAACAACCCTTTCTCCAATAGTCATTGGAATACTCATGCCCTGTCCTGCTCGATTAACCAAAACACTGACCTCAGTGTTGGGTCTTGCAGACACATAACTCACTATTTGTTCCCAATTGTCCATTTTGGTTCCATCAAAAGCGATAATTTTATCGTTTTTAAGTAAATTTGCATGAAAAGCAGGCGAATCTTCTTGGATAAATCCTAGCTCTGTCGTAGGGGAAGGCCTAAAAGGAACTATTCCTAAACTTTCCAATGCGGGAGCTTTATCGGGATCAAATGTCCATTGCTTAATGTCTAATTCTCGCCTAACCGGCACAAGGCTGTCTGGCAAAGTTAGTGCCATCGGAATAACATCGTCCCCAACATGCGACACCAACTCCAGATTAACAGCCATCCAATCCAGTGTTTCTCTTCCTCCGATATGAGTCACCCGCATGCCAGGTTCTAGATTAGCTTTCTCAGCAATACTGTTAGGTGTAACTTGACCAACTTCTGGACGGATAGATTGAACACCAAGCATATACATCAACATCAGGGCAAAAACAGCAAAGATAAAATTAGTTAAAGGACCAGCTGCAATGATAGCTATGCGCTTCAAAACATGTTGATTATCAAAAGCAACTGATCGTTCTTCTAACGCTACTTCATCGACACGCTCATCTAGCATTCGAACATAACCACCAAGTGGTATAGCGGCTACAACATATTCAGTACCTAGTTTATCAACATGAGACCAAAGTGGTTTACCGAAACCGATAGAGAATCTAAGAACTTTCACACCACATCGGCGAGCCACCCAAAAGTGCCCCCACTCGTGCACAGCAACCAATATACCTAAGGCCAGAATGAAAGAGAAAAGTGTCCATAAAAAACTCAACATTCAATTAGCCCTTCTATTATATCTTTAGCTACTACTCTTGCATGTTTGTCACATTCTAAAATCATTTCTAAACTATCTACAGGTTGTATCTCTGACGCTTGTAACACAGCATCATTTACAGACTGAATATCTGTGAATTTAATACGCTTATTCAAAAAAGCGTTAACAGCAACTTCATTCGATGCATTCAGGCATGTTGTAGCAGCTTGCCCAGATTCGCAGGCCTCTATTGCAAGCTTCAAATTAGGAAATCGCTCAAAATCAGGCTCTTCAAACGTAAAATCTTTGACCGTAGTAAAATCTAAAGGTTTCACACCAGACTTTATTCTATTTGGATAAGCTAAGCCGTGCGCTATCGGCGTTCGCATATCGGGGTTACCCAATTGAGCCAAAACGCTACCATCAATGTATTGAACCATTGAATGAATAACGCTTTGAGGATGAATAACGACATCAACTTGGGACGAATTAACACCAAACAAACAACAAGCTTCAATAAACTCTAACCCTTTGTTCATCATTGTTGCAGAATCAACAGATATTTTACGACCCATGGACCAATTAGGATGATGACAAGCTTGTTCGACAGTCACATCACTGAGCTTGTCTAAACTAAATTCCAAAAATGGGCCGCCAGATCCCGTTAACAGTATTTTTTCTATACCATTATCGGTAATTTGGCCATAGGTAAATTTTTCAGGAAGGCACTGAAAAATAGCATTGTGTTCACTATCAATAGGTAATAACTCCGCACCACTTTGATTGGCAGCATCTATCAATAACTGCCCAGACATCACTAGCGCTTCTTTATTGGCCAACAACACTCTTTTACCAGCCTTGGCCGCTGCCAACGTTGGTAGTAAACCTGCGGCTCCAACTATCGCAGCCATAACTTGATCAACATCGTTTGCTTGTGCGACTTCAACTAATGCTTCAGGCCCGGCTAGAACCTTACTCAACAAACCAGCATCTTCTGCCATTTGGCAAAGACGCTTGTAATCACTTTCTTGTGCGGCGACTATCATTCGAGGATTACAAACTTTTGCCTGTTCAATCAAAAGCTCTAGGTTTTTATTGGCTGTAAGCGCAAACACCTCATATTGAGACTGATGGCACTGAAGGACATCCAACGTGCTTTTACCAATCGAACCTGTGGCCCCCAAAATTGTTACAACTTGCATCTATACCATCCAAGTGACGTAACAAAAGGCAAAAACCGGGAATGCAGCGGTCAGGCTATCAATACGGTCTAGAATACCACCATGGCCCGGTAGTAAGTTTCCACTGTCTTTGATACCTTCACATCGTTTAAACATACTTTCGTTCAAATCGCCCAATGCAGAAACTGCTACAGTCAAGCAACCAAATGCAATATGAAGTGATATGCGCGAAGCATCAAACTGATAATGTAGTGCTGCAAATCCAATAATAGCGAAAGATGCCATTACGCCACCGAATAAACCTTCGAGCGTCTTGCCAGGGGAAACATTGGGTCTCAATTTATGTCGACCAAATTTCACGCCAATAAAGAAAGCACCTATATCAGCTGCCCATACAATGCCAAGCACATAGAAAATAAGAGAAGCACCATAAAACGGCGTGATGTCATACAAATTGGTTCTTAGAGCGACAAGTGCAACCCAAGTAGGGATCAGAGTAAACACACCAAAGAGAGCACGATAACGCTTGCTGCAACGCCAGGGTGATGAGAATTTAGGGTAGGCAATGACGTTAAACAATGAAACGGCCCACCAAATCATGGAGAACCCAAGAACCCACCTAAACAATTCATTCAACTGACCTTGATGCCAAATCTGTTCAGGCGAAACCGCTAACCCTAACACCGCACAAAAGAGCATAATAATTAACGTGTAAACAGCTTTATCTGGTCCGGCCTTAAAGCCAGACATATTCGCCCACTCCCAAGCAGCCAAAGCAACAATTAACCCCATACATATTTCAAACCACAACAAGGGCAAGAATAAGATAGCTCCGAGAGCTAATGGCGCTAATATAAGCGCTGTAATCACGCGCTGTTTTAACAAACTAAAGGCTCTATATTAAGCAACATCGACTTGTTCACCTGTTAAACCGAATCGCCTTTGACGAGACGCAAAGTCGTCTAACGCCAGCTGGAATTGCTCACCATCGAAATCAGGCCAAAGTGTTTCTGTAAAAAATAACTCTGCATAAGCACATTGCCATAGCATAAAGTTACTGACTCGACTATCTCCACCCGTTCGGATAAGTAAGTCTAATTCAGGCAATCCAGAAAACGCCGTATAACTGTCGAACGTTGATTCATCCACCGCATCAATATCCAACCCGCCATCCAGAACTCGTTGCGCTATCTGCTTAGCTGCATAACTTATATCCCAGCGACCACCGTAGTTTGCGGCTATATTCAATACCAATGCATCATTGCTTTCAGTTAACTTTTCAGCTTTGTCGATACGTCCTTTTAATTTGTCATCAAAACGAGACAAGTCACCTATGACTTTAAGCTGGATATTATTCTTATGTAGCTTCTTCACTTCACTGTTAAGAACGAAATTGAACAAGTCTAGCAATACATTAACTTCGTCTTTAGGGCGATTCCAATTTTCACTGCTAAAGGCAAACAATGTTAAGACGTCAATACCTTTAGTCACAGCGAATTGCACGGCACTTCGAACAGACTCAACACCGGCTTTGTGGCCAAATGTTCTAATTTTTCCCTTTTTCTTAGCCCATCGACCATTACCATCCATTATGATGGCAACGTGTTTGGGCATTACATTATTAGCAGAAGAAACGTCAGTCATTGGAAATAGCTTATACTTCCATCAATTCTTTTTCTTTTGTTGCCAACATATCATCAACGGTTTTTACAAACTCATTGGTGAGCTTTTGAATCTCTTCCTCGCCTTTACGGCTGTCGTCTTCGCCTATTTCTTTTTCTTTCAATAATTCTTTGATATCAGCATTTGCATCACGTCGGACACTACGAATGCTGACTCGCCCTTGTTCTGCCTCTGCACGAACAACTTTAATGAGATCTTTACGACGTTCTTCAGTTAGTGGAGGCATGGGGATGCGGAGTGTTGAGCCCGCACTTGAAGGATTGAGGCCTAAATCCGACTGCATTATTGCTTTTTCAACCGCTTGAATAGCAGATTTATCAAAAACAGTCAGAGCAAGTGTTCTGGAATCCTCTGCAATAACATTCGCCACTTGTTTGAGCGGCGTTGGCGTTCCGTAGTAAGGCACCATAATACTGTCAAGCAAACTTGGATGAGCACGGCCAGTACGAATTTTACTAAACTGTCCTTTCAATGCAGCGATGCTTTTTTCCATACGTTGTCTAGCATCGTCTTTAATATCTTCAATCACAATTGTTTCCTATTTGTTACTATATACTGTCTTGATGATCAATTAATGTACCGACATCTTCACCCATAATGACCGAGCGTAAGCATCCAGGTTTATTCATATTAAACACACGTATGGGCAAACTATGGTCTCTTGCTAAGGTAAATGCAGCTAAATCCATAACTTTGAGCTCTTTCTCTAGCACTTCTTGGTAACTCATCTGTTTATATAGCGTGGCATCTGGGTTGGATACTGGGTCGTCGCTATAAACACCATCCACTTTGGTTGCTTTTAAAACAGCGTCGGCTTCAATTTCGATACCTCGCAAGCATGCTGCTGAGTCGGTCGTGAAAAAAGGATTACCAGTTCCCGCTGAGAAGATAACCACACGGCCGGATTTAAGTAAACTAATCGCTTCAGCCCAATTATATGAATCACAGACACCATTTAATGGAATTGCTGACATCAGCCTAGCATTAACAAATGCACGATGGAGTGCATCTCGCATAGCCAATCCATTCATAACAGTGGCTAGCATACCCATGTGATCGCCAACAACCCTATTCATGCCGGCTTTAGCTAAACCTTCGCCTCGAAATAAATTTCCACCTCCGATAACCAAACCAACTTGAACACCGAGTTCAATAACCTCTTTAATTTCTTGGGCCATTCGATCAAGTACTTTGGGATCTATACCAAAGCCTTCGTCACCCATCAGTGCTTCACCACTAAGTTTTAAAAGAATGCGTCGATATGCTGACTTGGGATTAATACTCATTGAATAGAATTTCCATCGTAGGCTAATACAAAAAAAGCACCTCACTTAGAGGTGCTCGTAGTGTATATTACAATGCTATTTCGCAAAAGCCATCGGCTTAAATAAAATAGTGAGTTTATTAAAAAAGGAGAGTAGTTCTCATCTTTAACTCAATATTTAACTGTTTTTAGCAGCTTCCATTTGAGCCGCAACCTCAGCTGCAAAATCTTCAGTTTTCTTCTCGATACCTTCACCCACTTCAAAGCGAACAAAGTTAACGACATCAGCATTCTTAGATTTAAGCAACTCGCCAACAGACATTGATGGGTCTTTAACGAAAGGCTGACCAGTCAAGCTAACTTCACCAGTGAACTTCTTCATACGACCGGCGACCATTTTCTCAGCAATTTCAGCTGGCTTGCCAGACTGTATTGCGATATCGATTTGGATCGTCTTCTCTTTTTCAACAACGTCAGCTGGAACATCTTCAGGCTTAACATATTGAGGGCTAGATGCAGCAACGTGCATAGCAATATCTTTTGCTAGCTCTTCGTCACCACCTTCCAAAATAGCAATTACACCAATGCGTCCGCTATGAACATAAGCACCTAAAGTATCACCCTTAACAGAGATAACACGACGAGGACTGATGTTCTCACCAATTTTTGTAACAAGGGCTGTACGCGCTTCACTAACAGATACACCGTCAATTTCTAACGCGTTAAGTGCTTCTACGTCGCTCAATTCATTAGATGCAGCAAGAGCAACAAGTTGATTACCAAACGTCAAGAAACCTTCGTCTCTAGCAACAAAGTCTGTTTCACAGTTAACTTCCATCATAGTTGCTACGCCGTCAGCAACTTGTGTTAAAACAACACCTTCAGCAGCTATTCTACCTGCTTTTTTAGCAGCTTTAGCTTGGCCGCTTTTACGCATATTTTCAATGGCTAATTCAATATCACCATTCGCTTCAACAAGCGCTTTCTTACAATCCAGCATACCGGCAGCGGTACGCTCACGTAATTCTTTAACAAGGGCAGCAGTTACAGCCATTTGTTTTTCCTCATGAATGAATTTGACACTATAAAAAGGGGCGTTCACGCCCCTTGATTTTTATAAACTGATAAACGATAAAATCTCGCTGAGTAACTACTCAGCTTCTACGAAATCGTCTTGTTCTGCTTGAACTTCAAGGTTCTGTTCACGGCCATTGTTTATCGCATTGGCAGCCGAGTCCAAGTAAAGCTGAACAGCACGAATCGCATCATCATTACCAGGAATAATGTAATCAACACCATCTGGATTAGAGTTAGTGTCAACAACAGATACAACAGGAATACCTAGGTTACGTGCTTCTTTAATAGCGATGTGTTCGTGATCAGCATCAACAACAAATAAACAATCAGGAAGACCACCCATATCTTTGATACCACCAAGGCTGCTTTCAAGCTTAGTCATTTCACGCTGAAGCATAAGTACTTCTTTCTTCGTTAGCTTTTCAAAAGTACCGTCTTGAGACTGTTGTTCTAAATCTTTCAAACGCTTAATTGATTGACGAACTGTTTTCCAGTTAGTCAACATACCGCCCAACCAACGCTTATTAACGTAGTATTGGTCGCATTTTATTGCGGCATCTTTCACTGGATCACTTGCCGCACGTTTTGTCCCTACGAACAAAACCTTACCTTTTTTGGCAGCTACGTTACCAAGGAAATTAAGTGCAGAATTGAACAACGGCACTGTTTTTTCAAGGTTGATGATATGAACTTTATTTCGAGCACCAAAAATGAAAGGCTTCATTTTTGGATTCCAATAACGTGTTTGGTGTCCGAAGTGAACACCAGCTTGCAACATATCGCGCATGGATACATTTGCCATAATTTAATTCCTCGTAATGGGGTTAAGCCTCCATATATCCCGGTTTTCGATCCCATCATTATTTAACGACTGAGACACCCCGAAAATCGTGTCGATATATGTGTGTATTAACAAGTTTTTAAAACAAACCTAAGACAACCTTAAATTTGAGCGGCGCTTTATATCACGAGCACTACACTAACTCAAGGAAAACAACGAAAATGGAACAACTATCATTTGGGGTTTTATATCATTACGCCTATACAGTTTGTCCCTATGTCGATAAAATGTTGCATTATCATCATTAAAAATCCCGTAAATTCATATTTTTAGACGACGAAGAATTCGGGCACTCGAATTACTGGAGAGCAAATTGGCTATCACGATTAAAACACCTGAAGAAATTGAACTCATGAGAGTAGCTGGCAAATTAGCCGCTGAGGTTTTAGAGATGATAGGCCCCTACGTCGTAAAAGGTGTGACAACCAATGAACTCAATGACAGGTGTCACGACTATATCGTTAATCACCAGGGTGCAATCCCTGCTCCATTAAATTATGGCTCACCGCCTTTCCCTAAATCTGTTTGTACATCCGTCAATCATGTTATCTGCCATGGTATCCCTAGTGACAAAGTGCTGAAAGACGGTGACAGTGTCAATATTGACGTAACAGTTATAAAGGATGGTTATCACGGCGACACATCAAAGATGTTTGTTGTTGGTAAGCCGTCCATCCTGACCGAACGCCTCATTAAGGTGACACAGGAATGTCTTTATACAGGTATTAGAAAGGTCAAACCTGGCGCTCAGTTGGGTGATATCGGATACGCTATTCAAAAACATGCAGAAAAGCACAACTACTCGATAGTTCGAGAATACTGTGGTCATGGCATTGGCGCTGTCTTCCATGAAGAACCACAGATACTCCACTACGGCCAGCAGAATACAGGTGAAATCATTAAAGAAGGCATGTGTTTCACTATTGAACCAATGATTAACGCAGGGAAACGTTATTCAAAACTAATGAAAGATCATTGGACCGTTGTCACTAAGGACAGGAGTTTAAGTGCGCAGTGGGAGCATACACTACTTGTCACCAACAATGGTTGTGAAATATTAACACTCAGGCCTGATGAAGAAATACCTCGTATTATTAGTCATTAGA
>CAZVDU010000046.1:0-26518 GCA_964625615.1 uncultured Pseudoalteromonadaceae bacterium
TATGTTGGATAACCACATAGCAAAACTTCGTAGCAGACGTAAAATATCCCAACAAGAGCTGGCCGATATTATTAACGTCTCTCGCAAGACCATAAGCACAGTCGAAACAGGTAGGTTTACGCCGTCTGTTGTCATTGCTTTAAAATTGGCGAGATATTTCGAAGTCCCTGTAGAGAAGGTATTTGAGCTTGAAGACGAATAGAGTGCAGTTTTTCAAACATAAAAGCCCATTGTAAAACAATGGGCTTTGCTTACTTAAGACTAGCTATGTTTTAGTCTGTTGCTCAGCAATATGTCGTTAATACATATGTTAAAGCAACGTGTCTCGGTGGTTCACTAGTCAGACACAATATGAGAAGAGACTTTAACAAAGCCGCTTCCAATCAGCGTGTAAGACAGTTTTCCAACTCAACGGATTGAAGTCAGCGATTTAGGTATCCATATAGCAACATGAATATCAGGCACTAAATAACAAGTATCTAAATATGATGCTCTTATTTAGTATCACTAGGCTTCTTGTCATATTCATCCTGAATATAACGGTATCGTTAGCCATTAACTGGCAACGAACTGCACCGGCAGGGAGAGCTTTTTAATGGACATGTCCTGTTAATGATGACCCATAACTCCTGCTAAACTTTTACTTGCCAACATGTCGGCAAAACAACCATTTTTAACAGTATCAAGCGCATTATCTAAAGCGCCTTTGAGACCTTTGGTTCGGTATTATTTAATTCAAAACGTCCCTTGTATTTAGATTGCCTGTTTTTTAGGGAAGCCGCTAACGCTTACATTGGAAACAGGAAAACCAAAGGGTTAGCGGCACTAACTGTGAATTATTCTTAATGAATAGGTGATTTTTATTCATACTCTAAATGGCCTGATTTGATCAGCGAGTTGCTTGTCGTTATTTGTCCTCGCAGTTCTCCAGTAGGGTTTTTTTCTGAATGTGCTTTAAAGTAATAAGTTCCATCTTGAAGAGCTGGTAAGCTGGCAATACGCATATGGTTGGCCGTAAAAAAAGTACCTGGAAAATTATCGGGGCTGACATCATTGAGTATAATCTGGACAGGGCCTGTATCGCCAGCAACGCCCCCACAGTGAAGGTTGACGTGAGTGGCTTCGAATCCATGTATTTGAACATTCGCTGTTGGCAATACGGATGCATCAGTTTTACTGTAAGTAAAATAACCTACAGCCCCTACATTTGCAGCTGACTTCTCAAGAACAATTGGGATTTGTTGTTCAGTCTCTAATTCTACTCTTACAACTTCTATACCGTTAGGGATAATCTGCCCCCTAAGCTGACCACCAGGGTTACTCTCAGTATGTACGTTGAAATACCACCCTGCTGACAGTAATGTAGATAAATCTCCGCCTCGAATGTCGGCTATATCTTCCAATACCAGGCGTTTAGTAATTTCGAAGACATGCGAGTCTGTTTTGCTAGGCTCTAGTGTTAAAATAACAGGGCCATTACTTCCGGCAGCTGATGCGTTAATTGTCACGCCAGTTACGGCGTCGTCAGCGTCTATGCCGTCAAATGTAACGTTCCCCGTAATAACCTGTGTGTTTGTGTCTATCGCTAGTAAACCTACAGCAGAGGCATTGCGGTTTACCTTTGCATCAAAAAGCGAAGGGTCAATAGTAACTTCTTGTTCAGCCGTTAAAGATGAAATAAATACGCGTTGCTCAGGAACTCCTGTGTCAACTTCAACACTTTCTAATGGACCAGAGGGAAGGGTTGTAGATGCCTCAAATGCTTGTATATTAGATGTATCATCTGTGTTTTTAATGGGCAAGGCATAAATAGGTAGCTTTGGTGCTACTATGACCACCGTATTGTCTTTGTGATAGCTACTGCAAGCTGCGAGTGATGCAACAAATGCAATACTCAGAAGTCGTCTCATGCTTAACTCTATGTACTAAATCGTTTCTAACTAAACTACTGAGTAAGTGTATTCACAGAAACATATGGTTCATTTAACAGTGAAATAAATGTTGGCCCTAAAAAGGCAGAAAGCAGAAGAATATTGCATTGAGATCACTTAAAAAGATGATGTCAATGGGTGTGTAAATAATAATCAATTTAGTGAAAGCACCTATATGAAGGTCATAGTGCTGTAGCAACATTGATGAAATTAAATGTGTAGTAAAGGTAAAAACACAATGAACATAGATCTCGTTACAGTGGATTATGATGACCCACAACAAGCTGAAGATTTGGTGTATCTATTAGATAGCTATGCCCAAGATTCAATGGGAGGAGGGGAGCCTCTTGCACAAACGACTAAAGAGAATCTAGCTATGTCGCTATCTAAAGTGCCCAACGCTTTTAGTGTGATTTGCTATGTAGATGGTCAAGCTGCTGGTCTCATTAATTGTTTTGAAGCCTTTTCTACATTTAAGTGCAAACCTTTAGTTAATATCCATGATGTGGCTGTTCTATCTGAGTTTAGAGGTTTGGGTATTAGCCAAAAGATGCTGATGAAAGTTGAGCAAATAGCAAATGAAAAGGGATGTTGTAAATTAACGTTAGAAGTACTTGAAGGGAATAAAGTAGCTAAAAATGCCTATGTGAAATTTGGCTTTGCAGGCTATGAACTAGACCCTAAGATGGGACAAGCACAATTCTGGGAAAAAGAGTTGCAATGTATTTCACCGTAATAAAATGTCGCTTTAACGATCCTATTAAAATAAATTAATGTGATTTTGCTGTTTTTGTAAAGCTTTTTTTACAAAGTTAAAGCTTACTACTAAAGTTGTATCTAGGGCGACATGATAGGATTATCCTATCTCTCGTGTAATTTCTTACTCTTTATAGCTTGTACTATTTCCCTTCTGTTATGTTTTTGTTAGAAACTCGTGAGATCTTGTGGGGGCTAGATAACTTCTCCTGTTATGGTAATTTTATTGTTCGATGCGAATATTGTTTATCATAAGTTGCATTGAAAAATAAATAATAACTAAACAAGATATAAATTCATTTGAGGTTTAAATTATGAAATCAAAGTGGGGAACCCTAGTTCTGTCTGGTGCTCTATTGACTGCGAGTGCGTTAGCGTCTGCAACAACACTCGTCAAAATGGAGTTGGATGACATGATACAAGCAGCTTCTGCTTGCGTTGTTGGTGAAGCAGTTGGGGTGCAGTATGTGGACGACGAGAGTGGCGTTGCAACTCTGACAACGTTCAGAGTGACTGACACTGCATTTGGTAATGTCGATCAAACCTTCACCGTTAGAACCGCTGGTGGTAAGAGATCTAACAGTAAAATCTCTATGACCGAGGTTGTTGCAGGTACACCGAGGTTTTTCCAAAACTCTCAGTCAATGTTATTCCTTAATGAAAACCAAGGTTCGGATGACTACAGTATAGTCGGTTTCTCTCAAGGTGCATTCCCTGTCGTAGATTCAGTTGTTGCTCTGCCAGAGAGTGGTGCTGAAAGCCTCAGTGTGGGTGATGCTATTAATATGATGAGTGCTCGCAGAAATGCAGGCACTACAATTAGCCTTCCACAGTAACCTGACGAGAGATATAAAAATGAAAAAATTACTCCTTTGCGCAACCGCAATATTCGTTAGTAGCGTCGTTAACGCTCAAACACAGACAGGGCGTCAGTTAGATCTTATTGTTGATCCTAGCGGTAACACGACAACAGTCCCTTCTTCGTTTGATCCCGATGCACTGTTTGAAGTTCAAGAAGTTGTTGGTATTTTCTGGGATTCTCGTTGTGCTAACGTAGAATATACGTTTAATACGGCCGCAGGTGCTAACCTTGGAACAGGTATTGAAATTTCACCAGAAGCGTTGGCTGATGCCGTACAAGATGGTTTAGAGCGTTGGAACGATAATCCGTCATCATATATCGAGATGAATGTTGCTAACCTAACAAATCTTGGTGATAGGCCTCGTGTTGGCGGTGATTTCATTAACGAAGTGACTTTCATAACACCAGGTGGTTTTGGCGCTTTAGCAAGTTCCCCGTCTACCAGCTTATCTGCAGACGAAACTTTTGTGGCGGGTGATGATTTAGATGGTGACGGCGACTCAGATGTTTTTGATCCGGAAGAGGCTGGATTAAATGTATGTACTGACATAGACGGTGACGGTGATATTGAATTCCCAGCAGGTTTCTATCGTGCTGGTACAATCATGGATAACGATGTTCAGTTCAGCGCTACGGTAACGTGGGAATTGGAGCCGACAGGTGGCGTAGCACTAGCTGATGTTGACGCAGTGTCTACTCACGAATTCGGTCACTCACATGGCTTGAGTCATTCTACTCTTAACCAGATCTCTGCTACTGATGGAACTGGCTCGACTATGTTCCCATTCATTGATACCAGCGATTCGGGAGCAGAGTTTGGTAGTAGAACACCGCATATTGATGATTTAGCTGCGTCAGCATTTATTTATCAAGAGGGTAGTGATGATGTTGGTGAGTTACCGCAATTACAAGCCGGTGATGTTGCCTTCAGTAGCGCATTCAGTGTTGTTTCAGGAACTGTCGTTGATGGTGATGGAAATGATCTTACTGGTGCTAGTATTACCCTAACGACTCAAAACGGTAAAGAAGCTGTAGGGCAATCATACAGTGGCCGTACTGTTGTGTTCGGTGATGGTGCAGGTGGATTATTCGCATTTGAAGAGTCAGTTGTAAATAGCGAATATCAAGTACCTGTTCCTATCAGTGCAAATTATACGCTAGACATAGAAGCCCTTGATGGTGACCCAGTCCCAACGACGAGTGTATCGACAAATGCTATCATTGGTGGAATCTTAGGACAAAACGCATTCCCTGAAGAAGGTTTTGCGTTTAACGAGAGCGATACTGAAATTAGATTCGCTTCTGCTACACCTATTCATGCAGGTAGACGCGGTAGAGCTGGTCTAGATTTTATTACCAATGAAGAGCTAATACAGCGTAATGCTGGTGATACTGACTTTATTGGTACAGGTGCTATCAGTGGTGCAACAGAGATTGTCTATGCTGAAATGTTTGACAGAGATGCTGTTAGTCAGCTAATCGCAGACGGTAATGTGCCTGTTGCTGCTTTGTTTGAAACGGGTACGTTAGATGCATCTTTAGTCCCCACTTTTTCTGAAGCAAGGCTTGCAATTGGCCGTGTGAATGAAGACGGTACAGTTGAGTTTACTAGTACAATTAGAAGGATTAATGGTGATATTATTGGTCAGGATAATGATGGCACAAGAATACCGCTTGTCGGTGCCGAAGGTATTCCTTTCCAAATAAGAGGTGAGTTCAATCGAGATCCTGAAGCGCAGTTGTTCTTAGTGCTTGAAGCAAGCGACCTTGTAGCTGGAGAAAGTGGTTTCCCGCCAGCGTTTGTTCAAGTTGATGTTGGTACTTCTGGAACATCTTTCTTGTCGGTTGATGGTGGCCCACTATCTACCATCGGTTTAACCTTCGCAGTAGAAGTACGTTATGTGAACGAAGGCGGTCCAGTATCACCTTTCTTACTGGACTTCTAAATAACGATTGATTGCTTTTTAAAAGTTTAAATTAAGGCCAAAAATACATTCGCTATTTTTGGCCTTTTTCTTGTTACTCTGTTTCCTGTTCCGCTTGGTAACGATTAATGTAAGTCTCTTCTCTGAGGATTTTACCTTTAGGATCGACGATAACAATGTCGTGCAGCGTTGCACTGACGCTCTTGTTTTTAATCATATCTAATACCTGAAGCTCACCATTGATCTTTAACTCCAGTGGCATAGGAAAAGGAAGATTGCTCTTGGTTTTCCAAGCAAAGGTTATTGTTGATTCACCCTTTTTAATTTTTAATGTTGGCAGTTCGGCGTTAAATACGTAAATATCAAAAAACCAACGCATGTCTTTTTGACTGACATTGTTTACTATCTGTATGAACTCTTGCGTATTAGAAAATCTTACGTTGAGGTTATCTGGTGTAGGCTCGTCTGTCCCATAAAGTAGTTGTCTCACAGCGCTAAAAAAAGCTTTATCGCCGATTAATTGTCTTAATGTATGCAAGACCATAGCGCCTTTCGCATAAATGTCACCGCCCGGCCCAATGGTATCGTCATATACTTCATGCACTGATTTTGATTGATTAGCCACTAAGGGGTGATCATTTAAAATAGTCAACCGGCGATCGTATAAATAGGCATGGTAGGCTAAGTCTCCATGTAAATATTGCGCGTAAAGCGGTTGTAGGTAGCTGGCAAAGCCTTCGTGTAGCCACATATGGTCCCAATCGTCGTTAGTCATTTGGTTGCCAAACCATTCATGGGAAAATTCATGTTGTAACAACCAATCAAAGCCAAATTTATCTGCTTTGTATTCATTGCCGTAGGCATTGATGGTTTGATGCTCCATACCTAGATGAGGTGTTTCGGCGACACCCATTTTTTCGTCCGAGAAAGGGAAGGGACCAATAACCTGTTCAAAGAACGTCAGTAGCTTAGGAAACTCATCGAAGAGTTTTAGCGCGTGTGTTTTGTTCTCTGGTAAGTAATAAAAAGAGATGTCAATTGTGTTGCCAAAACGGCTAGCATACTGATCCTTTACTGTTTCATAAGGTGCTATGTTGAGAGCAACACCATAAGTGTTGTGCACGCTGCTTGTTTTCCAGTGATAGGTTGTTCTTCCTTCTTTCTCCTCTACATTTTGCAAAATACCATTTGCGGCGGCGACGAGGTCAGATGGCACATCAATACGAATATCTAGGCTCTTGGGTTCGCCAAAAGGCTGATCTATACAGGGCCAAAACAAATCACAGCCTTCTCCTTGGACAGCGGTTGCAATCCAAGGCTCACCTGTTGATGTTTCTGACCAAACAAACCCACCATCCCAAGGTGCTCTTTCCGCAATACGAGGTTTTCCTTCATAATCGATAGAGACACTAAAGTCACCTAAGGTTTGCTCTTTTGAGAAGAGTGTTATGAGTCCGTTCTCATGTTTAAACTCGCTTTTATTGAGCGGTCGACCATTAAACGTCAGTACTTTAATGTTAAAGCGAGAATCTAAGTCAATGTATATGTCTTGAATTGGTTTAACTGCCGACAAAGTCAACGTCGCCGAACCCTTGAGCCGTTTTTGATCAGGATAAACAATAAAGGTCAAATCGGCATGCGACAGTGATAGCGCCTGTTCCTTAACTTGCCCTTTAGCGCCTGATGTCAGTGTATAGCTTATGCCGTCTTTTGTGGATGGTGAGTTGCTACAAGCCGATAGAAAGAACATTAGGCTGACCATCCAGCACTGCCTATATACGGTCGGTAAGGAACCATTCAGTTGCACAGGTTAATTCCTTGTGATTAAAAGGAGAACTGCCTGATACTAGTTGGTGGACCTGCGGCATGTCAATGTGTTGATGAGGTACTTACCAACATCGCTAGGTGTCGATTTTTAAAGTATGGATTGAGTAATTGCTGTAAACTCGCGTTTTCTATTTTTGCCTGGAACATACAATGAGTACAGCCGACTTTTCATCCTTAAAACTAAAGCCGGGTTTACTGTCTAATCTAAACAGTTTGAAGTTTGAAAAAATGACAGACATTCAAGCACAGAGCTTACCGTCTATCATTGCAGGTGAAGATATTATCGCGCAAGCTAAAACAGGCTCAGGTAAGACAGCAGCTTTTGGTTTAGGCGTTTTACAAAAGCTCAATGTTAAGCAATTCCGGATCCAATCTATTGTACTTTGTCCGACGAGAGAGCTGGCTGATCAGGTCGCTAAAGATATCCGCCAATTGGCCAGGGGTATACACAATATCAAAGTGTTAACGCTTTGTGGTGGTATGCCGTTTGGACCACAGCTAGGTTCACTTGAACATGGTGCACATATTATTGTTGGTACGCCAGGTAGGATCGAAGACCATTTAGGCAAAGGAACATTAGATTTATCATTTGTCGACACTTTAGTGTTAGATGAAGCTGATCGTATGTTGGACATGGGGTTTGAAAATGTACTGGATTACATTGTTAGTCAAATGCCAAAAAAGAGGCAGACCTTACTTTTTAGCGCTACCTATCCACCGCAAATCCAAGCTATGTCTAAGAACATTATGCGAAAACCGCTGATGGTTAAGTCCAAAGAAGGGCATGACGAGACAAGTATTGAGCAGCAATTCTATAAAGTTGATAGCGAACAACAGAGACTCGAAGCACTGCATATTCTATTGATGCATTATGAACCTGAATCCGCCTTGGTTTTTTGTAATACCAAAAAAGAGGTTCAGCAGGTAGCAGATAATTTAGTCCAATTTGGGTTTGATGCGCTTGCATTACACGGGGATTTAGAGCAGCGCGATAGGGATCAAACCTTAGTACGTTTTGCCAACAAAAGTGCATCCGTACTGGTTGCGACCGATGTGGCTGCCCGAGGGCTAGATATTGATTCACTGCAAGCCGTGATTAATTATCAAATTGCACATGATCCTGAAGTGCATGTGCATAGAGTTGGCCGAACAGGACGCGCTGGTAATAAAGGGCTTGCGTGTTCGTTATTTAGTGAGCGAGAAAATCATCGTGTTGCGATACTGGAACTCGACACCGATCCACTTGTAGATAGTTTACCTTTGCCAAGTTTGAATTTGCTCGATAAGTCACCAACTAGGGCATTGATGACCACGCTTATGTTAGATGGCGGTAAGAAACAGAAAGTACGGCCTGGCGACATTCTCGGGGCACTGACCAACGATCAGAGAATTACCGGTAAGCAAATCGGCAAAATAAATGTCTATGACAATCGTGCTTATGTAGCGGTTGAAACAAGTGTCGCAAAAGTAGCACTCAACAAAATCTCAAATGAAAAACTTAAAGGGCGTAACTTCAGAGCGCGTATTATTAGATAAAGGAAGTCTTCCAATATGACTACCTTAATGCCCTTCAGTATAGGTTTGCCTTGATAAGCCTTAAAACAGACGTACTATCTTTAGAGGAGGACACATAATAGTGTCTTGATGTCCGCTTCTATTTTTAACATACCAATTCCTTTTGCAAACATCAGATTAAACCGTACTGCACGCTGTGTAGTTATTTGCTCTTCCTGCCCATTCCAAACACGAATTTTGTTGTGTATGCTTTATACAATTGTTGTTTTCTATGATTAAACGCTGAGGGGAAATTGAAAGAAAGTTGGCTGCAATACGCAGGTCCTGTTAATCGGTTAATAACAACTGTTGTTAGCTTATTAAGCTGCCTATTTTTCGCTGCTTACGCTGGTAATGATGAGTTAGTGATAGCAACAGGCGGAGGCAGTCCTTATATTGTTGTTGAAGATCATCATTTAAGTAAGCCTTCCCCCGGATTTAGTATTGAAATAACCAAAGCGGTTGCAGAAAAGCTCGGCTGGCAGGTTAGGTTTGAAGTGATGCCATTTTCAAGGCAGTTAGCTGAAACAGAACATGGCAATACAGACGCATTAATGGCTGTCTTCAAATCAGATGCTCCACATTTTATCTATCCTTCTCAACAAATAGGTATTGCGAGCAATTGTTTTTTCAAACGCGTTGGATCAGATTTTTATTTTCCAGACAGAAAAAGGTCTCTTGATCGATACCGTATTGGTGTTACCAATGGCTTCACTTATGGTTTAATTGATGAATACAGTGCTGAAAATATAGTTACTTTATCGGGAGAAGATGAAATGGTCGTTCCCCGTTTAGTAAAAATGCTCAAGGACGGGCGAATCGATGCCTTTATTGAAGCAGAAGCCGTAGTAAGCCATTATCTTAAAAGTAACAACATTCAAGGTCAGGTTAAGGCTGGGTGCACTTCAACTCTTGATGCCTATATTGGCTTTTCGCCTAATAACCCTAAAAGTGTTGATCGTGCCCGGCAATTTGACAATGCTGTCGATGAATTAAGGCAAGAAGGAAGAGTTGCTGAGATATTATCCAAGTATAATGTTCAAGATTGGCGCTAGTATTAGTCCTTACAAGAAACGAGTTTGTAAGGTTAAGTCGTGTAACATTAAAGCATTACAAAACAAAGTATCATACTGGAAAACTCACAGCCAAAAAGCCACCGTTCATTGTTCTTATTAGTCTCTTTACCAAAGACAAACTATTTACCTATAAATACACAATCTGTGATTTTAACGGTGCAACATGTTTCAATATGCGGTTTTCTTGCTCGTAGGTAAAGCCAATATCTCTCATGGCTTTTTGCACGTATTCGACCAGCAAGAAAAAGTCACTGTCTTTAATATTCAAATCCTTATGTGATTCCAGCATTGTTTTACCGGTGTATTCACAAGGACCGTCAATTAATTCACAGAATTGGTCAGTAAGCTCTTTACGTAAATGTTGCTTAGGAACGCCTTTAAAGTAATGCCCAATTTGAGGGTCATTATAAATACGATTTATTGCCAAACCTATGGCTCTCTCAAGCGGTTCTCTTCCACCAATTTCATCATAGAGACTTTGCTTAGGGGTAGTTGTGCAAGCCGAGAGCAGTAACGTTAGCAATATAAAAATGAATGATCTGAAATTAGGCATAACAATTACCAATTCGCTGTGACAGTCAAATAAAATCCGTTTGCATCAGGTTCGAAAGGTAGGTTACCGAGATCAACATAAGAAACCAATGCGGACCAAGTTTTGTTCGGAAAGTAACCTATGAATACATCTTTTATAGTCTCTTCTTCCGCTAAACCACCTAAGCGGTTCGACTGCGTGCGCCACTCAATACCTATCGCCGTATTCGGTGATGGGATTATCGCCACAGAACCTTCAAATTCAATATTGTAATTATCGTCATTTGCCGATTCGAAGCCGAGTAAACCAAAGGTATTTGCTTTTGTCGCTCTCGCAGTTAGGTTTAACAGTAGGTTCTTACCCAATGCACCGCCCAGCCAAACATTGGTTGCACTGACATAGAAATCTAATCCACTGTCTTCGGTTGCTCCTAATATTTGCGGGATACCTTGACCTGGAAGTGGAATATCTCCAGAGGGAATAGCTAAAGACGTGTCAAAGTCGCGATTCTTCTTATACTGCAGACCTAGTGAAACTTGAGGGAGGTAAGGTTTTTCAGCAAAAAGAGCATCACCAAAGAGTTTGACTTTGATACCCAATATGTCTTGTTCAATGTCAGTACCAAGTGCAGTTGGCACTGCGCCATCGGTCAATAAGCTAAAAACATTACTCGTAACACTGTCACCGACATCTAAAGATTGCCTTTGTAAAGAGACTTCAACCCTATCGTAAAGGCCAACGGAAACTCCCGCTGTAGTCAATTGATAGTCACCGGCTTGAATGAGTTGAAGGTTTGCCGTACCGTTGATTTCTTCTTTGCTGCTATATCCGCTGATCAAAGCCCAGGACGTGATGCCACCGCCTGCTGAACCTTCAAAGCTAGTAACACCACCAGATAATAACAAAGAGCTTCCTGTTTGCGCGTAACTAATAGAAGCTACCAGCGCTAGCGTAGAAAGACTAGCAAGCTTTAAATGTGATGCTAAAGACATGAATTAACCTTATATCAACTACATTAAATAAAGTAATCAAGAGCTTAGTGATAAATCCTACCACATTGCAACGTTAGGCATAGCTTTTTTTACGGCATGTACATCATTTCTATTGTTGATCTACAGGTTTATAGAGCTCTACATTAGGCACAGTGTCAAAAGCTCGGATACTATTTAGTTCATTGAGCCATTCTAACGAGGCGTTGCACCAAATCTGACTAGAGGGTTTTAGCTCATGCCTTTGGTCAAGAACACCGATGCGAATACCATAAATTCTATCCGTATAACTTTCATTCGTTGCATATAGGCTGCTGCCACAGTTTTCGCAAAAGCCTTGTGCTCGTCTATTGCCGCTTTCAGCGGTTTTAATATATTCTTTCGCCTTACCCTTGAGATAATTAAGGCCATTGACTTCACTCATCACAACGGTTCTAAAAGAGGTGCCAGACAATTTCTGGCAATCGTTACAATGGCAAATCAGTATTTTTTCTGAATCGACAGCTGCTTCAAATTCAATGTTACCGCAATGACAACTACCTGTGACTTTCATTATAAAGTGTCCTAATCTGGGGGTTATCGGAACGGAATATCAAAAGCAATGAGAACACAATCCTCTTTACTGTTGTTGATATATGAATGAACTGTGGTAGCGTCTTCTATTAAGGTTTCACCTACCGCTAACCGTCGACTTGTCTTTTCATTACCACGATAGCGATACTCTATGATTTCACCAGACTCAACATAAACAATACCAGCACGTGTTGAGTGTTCGTGTTTGTCGATTGTAGCACCTGCAGGCACTATTATTCGTCGAGCGCGTGCATCATAGCCTTTCAATTTGGGAATTTGTTGTTCCAGTGAAAATAACTCAAGTTGTTGTGCGTTTACAGCTGCGGATTGCGCATTTAGCGAAGATGAAAGTATTAAACTACCAACAAGCAATGTACGGGAAAACAGCGACTTATTAAACCTCATAGTGGCTCCTCTTTAATAATACGGATAATGAACACCAGTATTATTAAAGAGTTGCAGATTCACAACTGATTTATGTAATTAGCGAGGAGCTGCGCTACTTCGGCTCGCATTGAAGCAGCTTCTCTTGAGTTCATATTTATAGTGTAAGCGATAGCAGCTTCGTATTCTGGCATAAGTAACAAAAATGCTGTGGCGGCTTTGTCCGTTACACCACCATGGTGGACGAGTTTAGGGACTTTGTTGTTAATTTTGATGGTTGGTATATCAATCATGCGCCAACCTAAACCATAACGCTGTTCGTTGTCGTCACCATTGACAAGTTTAACCGGTGTAAATAGAGCGTCCTTAGCTCGTGATGACAAAAAACCAGGCCTGTAAAAGGCTTGTGCCATATTTACCAAATCTGTTGGCGTAGAGATAAACCCACCGCCACCAAATAAATAACTTCTATCACGCACTGTAGTTGAGGGAATATGGTGCCCCTTGTCATTGACAGATTCATAGTAGGTAGCCTCATTTTCACCAGCGAATGATGTGTCATGTTCTGTATGTACCATGTTTAGAGGAGACCACACACTCTGCTGCATGTAATCGATGTAGTTCTTCTCAGCAGCTTTTTCGATAACGGCTGAGAGTAAAATGTAACCGCTCGATGTATAAGCAAAGCCTTCTCCCGGTTTGAACTCAAGTACGTTGTGTTTGAACAAATCCAGTGCTTCAAATGGGCTCTTATGATCCCTGACTTCTGCATATTCACGTTTGTTTCTGGCATCCCAAGGTCGTCCAATACCCCCGGTGTGTGACGCTAATTGTCTAATCGTGAGTTTATGCGCTAACGTGGGGTATTCTGGTAAATATTGATGAATATCATCATCAAGCGCTATCTTTTTTACATCGAGCAGCTTAGCGAGTGCAATGCTTGTTATCGGCTTGGCTATGCTACCGACAGAATATTGTGTTTCGGTGGTTGCAATGTGTTTTGACGATATATCAGCGAACCCCACGGCATGCTTAAAAACAACCTCACCTTTTATAGCAATCGATAGCGAAAGGGAAGGCAACTGGTAAATGTCTTTGTAACCTTCCATTTTAGCTATTGTTTGCTGATTGAGCGCTTCAAGCGCCTCAGGCAGTTGCGATTTGCCTTGGACATTAACGCAACTAAATAGTGTGAATATTGTTGCAAAGCTGGCCTGCAGGATCCTATGTGACATTATATTTTGGCGCCATAGCTTGTCAGTAAGCGACCGATGCGGTTTGTTTTGGCTCGATTAAGGGGAGAGCGGTACTCTGAGCCATTTACTGTTTGTGCTTCGACACCTAAATTGGCGTCAGCGCCTCTTTCGAGTAATAGCTCAACCATATCGTAATGACCTTGGTGGGATGCATTGATGAGTGCTGTTTCATCGCCTTGAACAATGGCATCTATTGTCGCACCTTGATCCAGTAAATACTCTGCCAGTGTCAGGTGGTTGGTCATAGCAGCTGCTATCAGTGGGTTTCCGTCACCCAAGGCCGATTGATTAACATCGGCGCCTAAATCGATAAGCGTTGAAACAAGATCATGGTCGTTATTTTTAACAGCAATAATCAAAGCTGTTCCATCCGACATTAATGGTGTGTTTATGTCCACACCTTGTTCCATCATTAGTTGGATAAGATCAGTGTCTCTCGCTTGAATAGCTGCAATGAGTAAATTGGTTTTCGCTTCAGGTAATTTAGCGTAGTGGTTGGCACTTTGCTTGATGCCTTCAATTGCTACTTTTGGAATGACCGTTTGAGCAATGACAGTGCTCGTCAGTGCTACAGCAACACATGTTACCAAAATAGTTGAGGTTTTTGGTTTCTTGGAATAACTAGGTTTTAACATTTCATTGATCCTCATATTGAGTTCTTTTTTCTTACTGAATAACCCCATCGCCATCACATTACGCTTTTCCACGACCATTAATTTGGCGCAGTCCAACAAGCTTTGGGCATACCGTTGATTGCTAGAGAGTTGTTGAGCAGCTCTGTAGTCACAAGCTAGCTCTCTAGATAGATGAATTTTTCTATTGATTAAACGCATGACTGGGCTCCACCAAAACACGATGGCAAGTAGCTCTTGAAATAGACTAACCCATAGATCTTTTCGTTGAATATGTGCTGATTCATGCAACAGGATAGGTACTAACTGTGCATGATTTAACTGTTTCACCATGTTTTTCGGTACAACAATGATCGGTTTGAATAAACCAATAGCCATAGGTGTTGAAGTCACCTCTGATGTAAGGAATAGCAAAGGGATTTGAGTATTTACCTGTTCTAATTCTGCGGCTGGCACTGCTGTTTTCTTTAACTTGAATGTAGCTATCAAGGTGCGTATAACACCGCAGATTCGCCAAAGACTCCCTAACAGCCATACTAAAAGTAAGCAATAGATCAGTGACAGTGAATCATAGAGCCAATGGCTTTGTATTGTTAACTCTGAATTTGTATCGCCGCTTGCTTTCGTATCAAGCTCTCTTGGCACAACGCTACTTTGATCAGATGTTATAGTTGTTTTTGTGGCGGAGGCTGTATTTGGGCTCTCGGGTGTAAAGGCAGTGAAGGGCGTTAGGGTGCATAGAACGAACACACAAACCCATAACCAGCTGCGCATTTCAGCACTGACCGCTGTATACCGCATAACTGAAGCCAACAGCACATAAAGTACCAAACCCACTATAAGATGGATTAAGGTAAAATTGGCGAGTAAGGTAAGTTCGAACAGCATGACGCTTAATCCTTAGATGCTTTGTTGTTATCGATTTGCTCTTGCAACGACTCAAGATCGGCTAAATCGATATCCGTTTCTTCCATTAGGTGTTGAGCCAGCAGCTCAGGTGAATTACCAAAGAACCGATTTAACAAAGCTGTAAGTGCACCTTTCCGGGCATCTTTTTGTGTTATCTGAGGGCTGTAAATAAAGGCGCGGCCCTCCTTGCGATAAGCTGCATAGCCTTTCTCTGCGATAATCTTGCACATGGTTTGCACCGTGGTATAAGCGGTGGGTTTGGTTAATGACAGCGTGTCAGCAATATCTTTTACTGAACACTCTCCTTTGTTCCAAAGGATGTTCATTATTTCCTGCTCACCATCTGTCAGTTGTTCTGATTTCTTTCTCGCCATAATAATT
Organism: uncultured Pseudoalteromonadaceae bacterium; assembly: GCA_964625615.1. Classification (GTDB taxonomy): domain Bacteria; phylum Pseudomonadota; class Gammaproteobacteria; order Enterobacterales; family Alteromonadaceae; genus M269. Next base: position 15,588 of record CAZVDU010000046.1, read on the forward strand.
AACTACTAATTCGTTAGTTTTATTTACTTTGTAATTGAAATTACTATTTGTCAACTAATTAATTAGTTTTTAGCGTTTGTATTTTATGTCTAAATATTAAAAGTAATTTAAATCAGTAGCTTATTGCAATTATGATGTTTCGTTGCACTAACCATTTTATAAGGTGTTGATGCTATTCAAATACAAAATGTAAGTCTATTTGTAATACTTATTTGAAAAAATGAAAGTTATTTTGAAAGTTCTGGTATGACCACTATTTTTTGCTGGTGGATGAGTGACTGTTGCTTTAGTATACGCGGCTTCTAGAGCACCACTAAATATTGTATTAACCGACCTTGGATATCCAAATGACAACAAAAAATATTTCAGCTGAATTATCGAGTTATGGCATTACTGGAGTAGCAGAAATTATTCATAATCCTTCATACGAGCTTTTGTTTGAAGAGACAACAAAACCTTCGCTAGAAGGCTACGAAAAAGGCGTTATTACTGATCTAGGTGCCGTTTCGGTTAATACAGGCGCTTTTACAGGTCGTTCTCCAAAAGATAAATACATCGTTCGTGATGAAACAACGCGGGATACAGTGTGGTGGTCAGATCAAGGTAAAAATGATAATAAAGCGATTTCTCAAGAAACTTGGACTCACCTCAAAGGATTGGTAACAAAACAGTTGTCGACCAAGCGTTTGTTTGTTGTTGATACCTATTGTGGTGCTAACGAAGACACGCGTTTGAAAGTTAGATTTGTGACAGAAGTGGCTTGGCAAGCGCATTTTGTGACAAACATGTTCATCCGACCTTCGAAAGAAGAGTTGGAAGCTTACACACCTGATTTCATTGTGATGAATGGTGCCAAAACAATTAATGAACAATGGAAAGAGCAGGGGCTTAACTCTGAAAATTTTGTTGCTTTTAATTTAACAGAAAAGATCCAATTGATCGGTGGCACTTGGTACGGTGGTGAAATGAAGAAAGGTATGTTCTCAATGATGAACTACCTATTACCACTTAAGGGTATTGCTTCTATGCATTGTAGTGCTAATGTTGGCAAGGAAGGTGATGTCGCCATATTCTTTGGTCTGTCAGGCACAGGTAAAACAACACTATCGACAGACCCTAAGCGTGAACTGATTGGTGACGACGAGCATGGTTGGGATGACAACGGCATCTTCAATTTTGAAGGCGGTTGTTACGCGAAAACTATCAAGCTTAGTAAAGAAAATGAGCCTGACATATACAATGCGATTCGTCGTGATGCTTTGTTAGAGAACGTAGCAACTGACGAAAACGGCGTGGTTGATTTTGATGATGGCTCTAAAACAGAAAACACACGTGTGTCTTACCCAATACACCATATCGATAATATTGTTAAGCCAGTTTCAAAAGCAGGACATGCGCAAAAGGTTATTTTCTTAACAGCTGACGCTTTTGGTGTTTTACCTGCTGTATCTAAGCTAACGCCAGAGCAAGCTGAGTATTATTTCTTGTCAGGCTTTACGGCTAAAGTAGCTGGAACCGAACGCGGTATCACTGAGCCAACACCGACATTCTCAAGTTGTTTTGGTGCAGCATTTCTAAGTTTACACCCAACTAAATACGCAGAAGTATTACGTCAACGGATGTTAGATGCTGGCGCAGAAGCTTATTTGGTTAACACGGGGTGGAATGGTACCGGTAAGCGTATTTCGATTAAAGCAACACGCACCATCATTGATTCGATTTTAGATGGTTCGATTGATAAAGCACCAATGACGACATTACCTGTGTTTAATTTATCTGTGCCTAGTGCCATTAATGGCTTGGGTTATGAAATATTAGATCCTCGGGCAACTTATGATGATGCGGATGAATGGCAAGACAAAGCACTCGATTTAGCGACGCTCTTCGTCAACAATTTTGAGAAGTTTACTGACGAAGCGAGAGGTAAAATGCTTGTTCAAGTTGGTCCACAGTTGAATAAATCAATTTGTGCAGCTTAAGTGGCTAAACATTAGGTGGTGCATTAGCCACCTAATGCTTTTCTTTTCTCAATCTCTTTACACTGTCACTAAATACACTTTCGTATTCGCAGATTTCCCTGTTAACAAAAGATCAGACAATAATTTATCTGCTGTTGCAGATAAATTAGGTATAAAGCGTGAAAATGCTAGAAACTGCATAAAGTTTTCTGCGGGGTATTCGGTTAGCGCATCTGTAGTGTTTTGCGCCTTGTAGAGTTGTTCTTCCAAAGATGATTGCGTAGAAAACTGCATAGACAAAGATGCTACACCCTTAAATTCAACGTAGCCGGTTATTTCATTCATATGACTGAAGATGACATCGACTTGCTGACGTCGTTTCTCATGCTTTAATTGGTGTAACACGCGGCCTAGATTTATTGAGAGTACTGTTAGCTCGCCTTCATTATTTTTTAATAGTTGTTTTATATTCATCGTTATCAAGAGTTTGGGGGGCCTAAGAAAAGAGCCTTTCAAACGTTTTAACAGTTGCCTTCCCCTAGGCGAATCCTGGTCGATTACTGCTTGCGGAACAATATTAATGCTCGTCGACTCGTCGAAGAGATTGATGTCGTAGTCGGTAATGATCTTTTCGTTGTTAACCTGTTTGTCTCCGATAATGAGCATTTTGGGTGATCGCATTGCTAACCAAAGCTGATAAGAAAAAAGCACGATAACAACAATGACAACCAGTGACAGCAGAATAAGAAGGGAGATGGAATACCAGCTATTAAAGGTGGTACTTAACGTCAGTAAAACGATTACCAAAACAAGGCAAAACAGCCCGATTAGCCCGATAATAATGCTATCGCGTAAAGTAGACATTGGGTTCTCCTACTAGTGTAAAGTGAGTCATTTGTTCACCTATAAAATGATGGTTAAGCTTGAACAACGGTTTGCCCTGCTTGTTTAATGCTAATCGCACCAGTCCAGGTGCACATTAGCTGACTGTCGTCGGTTAATATGGGGAAATTTGCCAGTAATACTGTTGGGTTACCTGCAACCCAAGGGGCAACAGTCGCCGGTACGCAGGGGGCTGGGGTTGGTACGCCGAGTGCGGCAGCTGTTGTCGCAATCACTGCAGGGTTTGTTGGAGCACTGCACATCCCAAAAGGTGCGATATTAGTGATAGGAATGAAGTCCATAATATTGGCACCAGGTGTGCCTTCCATCACTCGGTTAGTGGGTAGTACATTTAATACTGACGGTGCAACACCGAAGGTACATTGCAAAGTGGCACCGCTACAGACACAATTAGGCATGTTGAGTTATTCCTCTTCACACGTTTGTAAGATTAGGCTACCTTCTTCGAGTTGAATTAACTCCGTGTCGTTTTCTTTTGTTCGTTTTATCGCTAACACGGGTTTGTTATCTTCGTAAACATGACTCATCGATGTTTGATCTTCGGCTTTCTTGCCGAATAATAGGTGGTTGCCTTGGGTAGCCATTGGCAGTTGTACGCCTTCTCCCCAACTCAATACGCGAATGACGTGTGCTCTATAAAGGTCAAAACAGAGTAACAATTTAGTATCGCGATAAAAAGGGAAAAAGAAGTGAGGGTTCAGAAAGTCGGGTTCCAATAATAGTTTTATCGTGAGATCCCAAAGGGGAATGTTAACTTTGTATTCGAACTGACCAGTATCTTCATTACTTGGTACATCATATGTTTTCTCATCATCTTCTCCTTGTTCACTGACAATAACGCCTTCGACAAACGCTGGATACTTGGGAGACTGATAGCTAGGAAATGACGGTTGAGGTGAGTCCGAATCATGTGTTTTAACACAATAAGACAAGCCATACTTAGTGTACTCAAGGTCAACATCTTGTTCAGGAGAGTCGTTCAGTGCATCGATCTTAATCATCAAGCTATTCACTCGATAGGTTTTATCTGTATGAATAAAAGTTTGGCCGTCAACACTTTTGTTCATACTGAACGATTTATGAGGCCAAAAGTCTTGCTGTGGCCATTGCGACAATAACGCTGTAAGTTGTTGTCCTTGCTTTCTGAGCTTGTTGGTTTCCAAATCCTTGCGGCTGGTGTAGCGGCTTTCAATCGTATGTCGTAGGAGTATGTCTTGTTTTATACCCTCAACAGACTGATCGTTATCAATGTCTTCTTGTTTGCTATTGTCAGCAGTGCCATTTAATAAACGCACAACTGTTCTTGAGGTTTCAGGCCAGTGGCTTTCAATGTTTAACACTTCGTAGGGGAGAAAATCAGTACTTGTTTGCAGCGGCGCTTCTTCGTTGCTAATACTGTAGCTATTGGTTTCGTAGTCATAGTTCAAAAAGCCGTTATTGTGCGCTAGGTAATCCATCAGAAAGTCATAGAAACTTGCTTTATTCGTTGTGCCTGTTTCACCGTGATGAATCGAGTCTCTATTACCTAACGACAGACAGATAAGTGGTTTTATAACCTCAGCCGGTGGGAAATCTATCGTCAGTTCTATCGGAGAAACAACTTGCGCTGTAATAACGTTTGATATCGTCTCATCGACGTAAAGCTCACTCGGGTAATGCTGCTGCCAAAGAACGCGAGCTGCATCAACAAAGACAAACTGGTAATATCGATAAAGTACCGGAGCGCCTGATATCTCCCTATAGGCGCTTTCTGATAACGATTTTTCTGTCACAAGCCCCTTCAGCGTTAGTGGTTGGGGTGCGGGATCTGGTAAGTTATGAACAGCCTTTACTTGCAATTCAACGCTAATAAGGTTTTCGTTCACATAGTCATTAACGAGTGTGTCGTCACGTTGATCATTCGGCAAATAAAAACCAAGAGTACTGGTGAACCCATAGCTATGCGCTTCGATATGGCAGTGTTTGATGTTAGCACCGGGAATGCTGTGTTGTGTGCCATCAATGGTGAGCGTTAATGTAAAGGCTAAACTTTCGGCGTTTCTTTCTAAACGCGATCCTTGGTTTAAACGGCTCCCTATGTTGTTAAATAATTCACTCATCGTAACCACCTGGAAGATAGCCACTATGCGGCGGCGCCAACTCTTTGTTTGATTCTTCTAATGCTAAGAATGCGGCCATATCTGTTTGATAGTATTCGTGTAACACTTTCCACTGGTAACTTTGTTGATGACAAAAGAATGGTTCCAAGTTAGAGGCGTTTTTGGCTCTTAGTCCGGCAAAAGCGCTAAAGTATTCGGGGAAATACAAGAGTGGATTAAAGTTATCAAGCTCTCTTTGTATATCTTCTAAAACGATAGCTGCTTTAAGCTCCTGACCTTTTTCTACTAGCTGATGTAACAGTTGTATGCGCTGAAACAGCAATTGAAGTGGGTGGGACGGCTTAAATATACTTGGATCTATCAATGTGTTTTGCGTCAAGCTGGGCGCTGTCGAAACCGTTACCTCAGCTGAATTGTCTGTCTTTTCTTCGGTTGTTTCTTCCGCGTCCAGCAGGTTAATAGGTTTCTGTTCTTTCTGTTTTTCTTCAATCGCAGTTTGTAAACTAAAAAAGTAGTCAGAGACATTTTTAAGAAGATTCTCAAGTTCATTGTCTGTTTTCGGTTTTAGATCGCTGATTGATGCATTAAAGCCCTCTAAGGAAGCTAAAACTTGTACCGGAGATTCTTCTTCAGACTTGTCTAACAGTTTTTCTAATCGCCCCAGCATTTTTCGGAAGAATAAAGTCGTGCTGTTTACCAGTATTTTCCCTAACGTTTTATCGCTTTTCTTCTTAAGTGCAATTTGCCAAGGACGCTGTTGGTGTGCGAGAACCATTGTTAATGTACTAATGATACGTTCTGCGCCAATGTTCTGGTTGGTCGTCCATAAGCTGTAGAGATAATAAACACACACTCGAATATCACACAGACAGTGAAGTGGCAGATCGTTGGCGTGCTTAACTATTTGCGTGTAAGCGCCTTGTTGCCAATAAGAGGCCATTGTATTGAAGCAGTCATTAATTTCATGGGCAATATTGTCTGCAATGGCTTCTCTGGATGCATTGATAAAATCTAATTTATCGGGTAAATCTCGCATCCTCTCTATTGCTATGGCTTTCATAGGTTGATCTTCCTGGAGTCTTCCCACTTAAGTGTGTCTTTGGATGTTGTTACCGAAGAAACATTGTCGGCATATAACAAGCTATGATGCATTCGTTGGTGCATGTCGTAAGTCGTATCTTCTTTGTTGCTTTGATAGAAGGGGTCGTAACCAAGAGCACTTCGTTCAAAGAGCTTTAAATGCGAGCTATAAAAGTGCGTAAATAAGTGTATTTCGAGGTAAGTTGAGAAATCACTGAGCCAAGGGAATACCCATCTATTCAGCCTATCTAGCGCCACCTCAGACCAATTCGAGCAGGTTGATATAAACTCTGGACGCAGATAAAGCATGACTTTAAAGCTGTCTTTTTTAAAGCCAGTTGTTGTTGCTTGTGACGTTTCACCTAACGTTATCTGCCCGAGTTCAGATGCTACTTTATGTGGCTTCTGCGCATAATTGAGCCGTATTAATGAGAGTGTAAATTCTGGGAAAGCGGTTTCAAAAAGCCAGTGCAAGCTGCACTCACAGCGCATATTCTGAAGTTGCAGGTAGCAACCTTTTGTTTGTTGCCAATCATCGAAAAAACTGCGGTTAATCTCTGGGTAAAGTTGACAAAGGTAACTCGATATCAGTAGGTGATCGAATACCTTGAAGAGATGCTGGAGCGCTTGGTCATCAACGTCGGGACGGTCCATAAACTGCCGAATGTAACCGGGTAGAATGCCTGTTGGTGACAAAATACCTAGGTTAACTTCAATGAAAGCGTGATCTTGAAGAATTTTAACGGATTCAATGAGCCTCTTTTGCGACACGATACTATTATGGCTTGAAAACCAAATGTCATTTTCGTCAATGCCTTCGCCCTTTAATAAACGCAATAATGCAATGAGATCAAAGTCACCTAAACGCTCACTGATTCGCTGCTCAAGGTTTTTTTCGTAGATAGTAGCGTTAAGGAGAGCTTGCATATTCATCTCCTATTGTTGGTTCTCGTTCGTCCTTGAGTATTGATTCTGCGTTTGTCGGCGGAATGTAAGCTGACCGGTTGTTGGAAATCGCCTTAGCTAATTTTATAAGCAATTTATCAATTTCATCAGGCTTATCGACATACTCACCTAAGAAACCTTGCTTTAAGCAGAAATAATAAACTTCTATCGCCAGCGCATTATCAGCTGGTTGGTTTAGTAATGCTTCTACTTGAAAAAAGAAACGCTCACCTCCGTCACGACATTGAAGTAAGGTGCTTTGCATTGTTGGCCATGCGGCTTTTATAGCAAAAGTAGGCGAATGTAGCCTAGGTTCGCATTCACACGCGATTTTTGACACAACTTGGTTGAGTGTTTTTGTCAACACAAGCTCGTCGCAAAGGAATATCAACGCTTGCATCAGGTTATTCAATTCTGATTCTTTGATTAGCGGGCTAAGGTTTTCTCGACATAAGGTTAAGTTGTTGCTCAGCTTCGTTTGAATATTGGTGAAGCAAGCCGTGACTTCGAGTAACTGTTCGTCTTGAGTGAGCTCTGGGCTATCGACTTCGACGTCAATGCTTGTATCAAAAGGATGTAGCAGAGACGTTAGCAAGCCGGTGAGTTCTTCAGAAGAAAAAGACTCTAAAACCTTTTCCTGCTCAGAAAAGTGGAGATAGAGGTGTCCCCACGCTTTATTCAGCATCCGGCATCTCCTTTTTACCCATTAATGGGCTAGTCTCTTGATCCTCTAGGAAAAAGAAGGTTTCAGGTGTTACTGGAATTAACCTGTCATCTTGGTCTGTAAGAGTATCAGAGGGTTTCGATTGCTCTTCAATCGGCTTAAACTCCTCAGGAAAGAGATCGTTTTCCACATCAGTTGATAAATGAGCAGGGGACTCATCAGTGACGACCGGGTTTTTGATTTCTATTCGAATCGCTTTGTTTGCTAACCAAACCGTTAACAAGCGTTCGAGTTTACTGAAAAAGATTTTGATCAGGGGTAAATGTTGTTCTTTGTGATCATGCAGCGAAAAAGCGTAGTCACTTTCATTGGTTACTGTTAATTCTTTAAGCAGAGATTTTACTGGCTGATATTCGCGTTTAAAGACGGAACCAAGGTTTTCTAGGAGAAACAAGATGTCTTCGAGTGTTAGCGTGCCTTTGTTTTTTAACAGACTTAATTCCATCAAGCTGTGTGGATCGTTTTGATTTAAAGGCAAGCAAGGAACAGGAGGGGATGGCACTGAAAAATGCAAATTAGGGATGTCGAGGTGTAGGGTTCTTGCACTCAGCTTTTTCCAGAGGTGACGGCTAAAATCTGGTTGATGCCACATAGCATCTATGGTGATTTTAATGGGAGTGGTAAAGGCACCGACAAACTGAATGTCGATCAGAGTTGATGTATCGGGTTGATAATAAAGCTGGTAAGCCTGGTTACCGCCTTTAAGGATCCCTGGTTGAATTAAGTCGCGTTTTTTAATGGCTCCTTTGTAGACACCTAAACACTTAGATAATGCTAAATCACCGGCTGTCGACGGCGGGTGAATAGGGTGGACGCTTTGGGTCGCGTCAAACGTAAAAGGTGCAGCTTGTTCTTGCAATTGGTTTTCGATACCAATAACACCCAACTGAAAACATTCTGGAGAAAGCTTAATGCGTTTAGGCCAGGCACTATCGAGTTTTAGCTCTATTTGACATTGCGCCCATTGCGCTGGGGATTCGTCAAAATATAGATTAAGGTAGTTCTCTTGCTGTGGTAATTGAAAGAATTGGCGCAAGTCTTCGACGGGATGTACATCAGAGACTTCTTCTATGTTTTCTTTTTCATGGCATCTGCTGAGCTCACTTTTTGAACGGCAACGACCAAAAGTGAACTTACCCTCTACTGTTGTTTGCTGATCAAAAGTGGCTGAGACAGAAATAAGTCCCTGACTCAATTTATTTTTAAGCTGTAGTGACAGAATGTAGTTGTCGTTGTAGGTCAAAAATACCGGTAGGTGATTTAACTGACCTGGCAATCGACTCTTTGCCGTTAGGTTAAGAATAATGCTGTTTTCAAGGCTTTCATCGAGAGATTCTGCCTGTCGGATCCCGACTTTGTGGAGGACGATGGGTTGCAAGGGCATATCGCATAAACTGCGGTATTGTGCTTGTTGACCTTCTTCAGTTTCGATAGAGAAAGCGGTGTGTTTTCTGACGAACGTTTGCTCCGTGAGCGATTGTGTATTGGCTTGCAGCATTCCCATAGAGGCAAGTGGTGACGATAAGTAAGGTAAAAGCTGATGAAATACGCGTAAATGGAGTTGATCAATGTGTTTTTTGCCAACAATCCTACCTTTGGCCATAAATGCGGCCATGGCTTCTGTGAGGCGTTTAACGTCAGGGTCTTGGTACTCTATTGGCGTTTGTTGATGTAAGTTAAGAAAACGAGACTGAATGGTGTTGAGAAAGGCCATTTCTTCGTCGTAAATATCACTGTCGAATTCACTGATTTGAGTATCTATCGTTGCCATAGTCATCACCGTCATCTTGCTTACTGCAATTTGATAAGCCCCGCTGTTGCATTGATTTGAGCAGAACCCGAAAGGTTGATATTGGTGCCATCAACGGCAACATCGAGGGCTGCTTTGGTATTCAAGTTAGCATCACTATTGATCGAAAAGTCACTACCTGAGCTGTAGTCAGCAGTATCACTTGCACTACAACTGATTGTTTCGGCGGTTAACTCGAAGGTTTTGCAGTCCATGATGATTTTGTCCGGCGCTTGGGTAATGGTACTGGTGCCAGCATCACCTTTGCTGGTTGTTGTAATATCTTCACCGTTAAAAACGAGCGTGTGGGTAATACCGCCGTCTTTGTTGTCTAGCGTGATCACTATGCCATCTGTCTTACTCAGTTCTACACGACAAAATAAGGCCGTCATACGATCGCTCCACTGACAGCTCTCTTAGCTGCTTGGTAAACGGGCTTTGACACCTCTAACGTAAAGTTAATCTGTTTTTTATCGATTAGCGCATTGTCAGTAGGGCTTGAGTCGATTCGGGAGTCAACCAATTTAGCGCTGACCGATAACAACCAACGTGTTGTGCCATTTTCAGCAAGCTCTACTTCAACGGCCTCAAGTCGACTCTCCAGCAAAGTGATCTGCTGCTGAATGTCGATACACAGTCGGTGCATCAGTGATTCGTCGATGGACATCTCATTAAAGTCGTTAAGGCCGATATTGTGTGTTAGGTCTGTTGTTCTTCGAGATTGTAGAATGACCTGAAGATTGCTGACAATGTCGGCAATATGCGCATTGCTGTAGACCTCATGTCGTTGAGTCGGCGTCCGGTTTTTCGGAAATGTCACAAACTTATTGAGAAGGGGCATGAGTCGCTCCCATTGATGCTGTGACTTTTGGTTGATGGAGTAGATAAAACGCAACGTTTTCAAATTCAGGTTGAGCCAGAAAAGCAATGCTACGTTCATTAATGATATGGTTGAATTCTTCGCCTTTTAGCAATTCGAAAACTTGTGCCTGATCGCCAAAATAGTGTGTTAGTGATTGGTGCGTGGTCGGTCTGAGTTGCACACCATTTAAGGCATATTGAAATAGCGTTGGCATGCGCTGATAGCTGCTAATGCAAGGGTATTTGCATTCACTCACTGTGCCGAGGGTTTCGCTATTAACAACCAGATAGAGATTGTCGCTTTTGGATAATCCTGTGGGCAGGGCCGCTTGATAACAGCCGTTTTTAAGTTGCAATTTGAAGCTTCGATTATTGTGATTTCTCAGTTTTAGGTGAGCGTAGATATTGGTGAAAATAATCTTAAACGTGGTATGCAAATCATCATGCTGATAGTTATGAATTAGGGGAATAGACCATTGGCTACCTAGCAGCGACATGTTGCGATAAAGGCTTTGTAATTGCTCATACAGAAAATAAGGATGAAAATTTATCTCTCCTGCTACTTTTTGTGT
>CAZVDU010000047.1:0-12579 GCA_964625615.1 uncultured Pseudoalteromonadaceae bacterium
GTTGAAATACGCACAGAAAAGCTTACCGATAATATCTATGTGCTTTTTGGCGCTGGCGGTAATATGGGTATGTCGGTTGGTGAAGATGGCGTATTTCTGATAGACGATCAGTTCGCACCTCTGACCGACAAAATCAAAAAGGCAATTGCAGAAGTCAGCGATGAACCCGTTCGCTTTGTGGTTAATACACATTTCCATTTCGACCACTCCGGTGGCAACGAAAACTTAGGGAAAGAAGGCGCTGTTATCGTCGCACACAGAAACGTTCGTACACGTATGGCAAAAGATCAATTCGTCGAAGCGTTTAACGCTCGCACGCCCGCTCAACCAGCAATAGCATTGCCAGTAGTTACCTTTACAGAAGGGCTTTCATTGCACTTAAATGGCGACGAGGCAGTCATTAATCACGTTGAACAAGCGCATACCGACAGTGATAGTCTTATCTACTTTAAAAATGCGAATGTCATTCATATGGGTGATACCTTTACTAACGGCCCCTACCCGTTTATCGACGTCGGCAATGGTGGTTCAATAGATGGTGTTATTGAAGCAGCAAAAATAGGCATTTCGCTTGCTGACGACGACACACAGATCATCCCTGGCCATGGAAAAATGGCTACAAAAGCTGATTTGGAAGCTCACTTAAACCGTATTCAGGTAACACGCGATATTATTGCTAAGTTGAAGAAAACGGGCATTTCAAGAGATGATGTTATCCGTTCAAAGCCTCTCGAAGAATATGAATCAACTTGGGGAAAAGCTAATCCCAATGAACGTTGGACAGATCTCTATGTCAGTTGGGTTTACGATACGCTTTAGCGATTTAGATTAGGCGATGCTCTCGCTTGATCTTCTACTTTGACTAAAACGAAGAACCAGGCTGACTCAAAAACGTCAGCTCTTCTTCGGTTGACTCTCTACCTAAAATTGCATTTCTATGTGGATATCTGCCAAACCGTTCAATGATATTCTTATGCTTTAACTCATAATCTAGTGTTGATTGGATACCATTCTTCTCGAACAACGGCAGCACCTGCTCGTGCACTTTTAATGATTCACTATGCATAAAAGGCATGTAGAGGAAACCGCGCTCTTCTTGTGTAAGTTCTTCGTCCATCGTCAAAGACACTGCTTCTTGTGCCAAAGCTAAAGCCAAGGGATCAGCTGCAAATTGCTGTGACATCCCTCTAAACATATTTCTGGCAAACTGATCTAATAGTATAATTTCAGCTAATCGACCTTTTGCTGTTTTTCGCCAATCATATAACTCACACTTAATAGCTTGTTGATAAGTATCTAAAAAGCGATCTTTCACATTTAGGTCAAACTGCGCATCTTTTCTCCAACGCTGTGCAGGCTTTATCTCTTCGAACCAAAATGATAGAACATCGTTGTAAGTCATCATAAATCAAACCACTCCCGTTTTATTGTTCATACTCAGTAACCTCACATTGGATCATTCTTATTAATGCTAAAGCTGAAGATAAAGGTATAATATCAAATCACTTCCCGTTTCGGAGCACACCATTGGATTTTGCGGACATTGGCTTAGATAACAGGCTGGTCAAATTACTCGACATTAAAGGGTTTAAACAATCCACCGACATACAAAGCCAAGCAATACCTTATGCACTTCGTGGATTAGATTTGCTGGCGTCATCCAAGACAGGGTCAGGAAAAACATTCGCTTTCCTTTTACCAGCCTTAAACAGAATGTTACGGCAAAAGGCGCTAACAAAAAAAGATGCTCGTATGTTGTTTCTTGCACCAACACGGGAATTAGCTAAACAGCTTTACGTAGAACTCAAGTCACTGTCTGAGTCCTTTTCATTTAAATCTGTTTTACTGCTTGGCGGTGAAAACTTTAACGATCAAATAAAACAATTAAGGCAGAATCCTGTGTTAGTCGTTGGCACGCCTGGACGCGTTGCTGATCATTTGGAACATCGCTCTTTGTTTTTAAACGGTTTAGAAATGTTAGTGCTTGACGAAGCTGATCGCATGCTGGATTTAGGTTTCAGCGAGCAGTTAAAAGCGATCAACAAAGCGGCTGATCATAGGAAACGCCAAACCTTGATGTTCTCAGCCACATTAGAGCACGCACAGCTTTATAGCATGACCGATGAATTACTGAAGAAACCCAAACAAATCAGCATTGATTCGTCACGTGTTCAACATCAAGACATAGAACAGTCGTTCTATCTTGCAGACCATATCGAACACAAATTGGACATGTTGCCAGCACAGTTAAATGCGCAAGATTTTAATCAAGCTATTGTATTTACAGCAACTCGCGCAGATACCGTCAAATTGTCAGCGTTAATTACTGAGAAAGGTATCTCTTGTTTAGCATTAAGCGGAGAATTACTGCAAAACCAGCGAAATAATGTGATGCAAGATTTCGCCGCTAAGCGTTACAAAGTATTGATTACAACTGACCTAGCCTCACGAGGACTCGATTTATCTAACGTTTCTTTGGTGATTAACTTTGACCTACCTAAGTTTACTGATGAATATGTTCACCGTGTTGGTCGCACTGGCCGGGCCGGAAATACAGGAAAAGCGATTTCTTTTGTTGGTCCGAAAGACTGGCGCAGCTTTGAAGCACTAGAAAAGTACTTTCAGAAACCACTAAGTCCAACCAACATGGAAGGGTTAGAAGCAAGTTTTACAGGCCTACAGCCTATTAAAGTAAAACCACAAACGCCTAAAAGCAAAAACCAATCTGTTAAAGCAGCAAAAACAAAAAGCTCTATGAAAGGTAAAAAGCGTGTTATGCCTGCCCAAAATGTAGACATGGGCCATGCACCCATATTAAAACGCAAGCGCGTTGAAACGGATATTGATCCTGATACTGAGTCAGGTTAGGGCATATTGACAGTAGTAACCTAAAGCGATACGTTACTACTTATGCGCATAATACAACGTTATTCTAATCACTTCTTTACCCGATTTATTCTCCCTCAGGAGAATGAAGGGGTAAATACACTACTACCTATCTAAACCGGCAAAACCTCTCTTCCTTTTCCTGAGGGATAACAAATCGACTCCCGAAAATTTGTATCAATAAATCAGGAATAAACAATGACTAAAATAGAGATCCTAAGGCAATATATCGCTGCCTATAACCATTTCGATATTGAGAGTATGCTGCTGCACCTGAGTGATGACATCATATTCATTAATGTCACTGATTCAGAAAAGAATGCAGAATCAAAAGGAAAAGAAGAATTCAGAAAGCTCGCTGTACAAGGCGCAAGGCTTTTTACAGATAGGCAGCAAATAATAGAAGAATGGCAGGATGATGGCGCCAAGGTTCTATGTCACATTACCTTTAAAGCAACGCTCACGGATGAAACATGCAAACAGTTAAAAATGGAAAAGCATATGCACGTAAAAGGCACTTCAGAATTTCATTTTGATGGCGGCAAAATCTGCCAGATTATTGATAAAAGCTAACTCTAAGCGATAAAAAAACGCCCGAATGCATAGCATTCAGGCGTTTTAAAGCATTAAAACTAACTTGATTTATAGAGAAGCTTCTAGCTCTGGTAACACATCAAACAAGTCGCCTACCAAGCCGTAATCAGCTACTTGGAAGATAGGTGCTTCTTCATCTTTATTGATAGCTACAATCACTTTAGAATCTTTCATACCCGCTAAGTGCTGTATTGCACCAGAAATACCAACGGCGATATACAATTGTGGTGCAACGATTTTACCTGTTTGGCCAACCTGCATATCATTAGGTACAAAGCCTGCGTCAACAGCCGCTCGCGACGCACCAATAGCAGCGCCAAGCTTATCTGCAATACCATTCAGCAGTGCGAAGTTTTCACCGTTTTGCATACCACGACCACCTGAGATTATCACCTCTGCAGCAGTAAGCTCAGGACGCTCAGACTCTGTCAACTCAGCACTAACAAAGCTAGACAAACTGCTAGCTTTGACGACATCAAGCGATTCAACAGCAGCGTTGTTACCTTCACCTTGCGCATCAAATGCAGATGTACGCACAGTTACCACTTTGATGTTGTCTTCTGATTTAACCGTCGCAATTGCATTACCTGCGTAGATAGGGCGAACAAAAGTGTCAGCGCCAACAACATCGATAATGTCTGAGATTTGAGCTACATCTAACAAAGCCGCAACACGTGGCATAAAGTTTTTGCCTGTTGTTGTTGCTGAACAAAAGATATGTGAATAACTTCCGCCAATTTCTACAAGCAAATCAGCAATGTTTTCGGCAAGTTGATATTCATATTCAGCATTATCGGCTGTGAGTACTTTTGTAACACCGTCTATCTTAGCTGCTTGCTGAGCAACATCAGCACAATCACTACCGGCTACTAATACAACAATATCTCCACCAACTTTAGCCGCAGCGTTAACAAGTTTGTGCGTCTCAGACTTTATAGATTGATTATCGTGTTCTGCGTAAACAAGAATAGCCATTAGATCACCTTCGCTTCTGTTTTTAATTTTTCAACCAACTCGGCAACATCTGCCACTTTAGCACCACCTTGTCTCTGGGCAGGTGGCTCAACCTTCACGATTGACACTTTAGATGATAAATCAACACCAAAATCTGCTGCTGGAATGACGTCTAAAGGCTTACGCTTAGCTTTCATAATGTTCGGCAAAGACGCGTAACGAGGCTCATTCAAACGCAAATCTGTTGTTACAACAGCAGGTAAATTCAACGCCACCGTTTGTAAACCACCGTCAATTTCACGCGTTACATTGACTTTTTCACCATCAATAACGACTTCTGATGCGAATGTACCTTGTGGCATGCCCGTTAATGCTGCAAGCATTTGGCCCGTCTGATTATTATCTGAATCGATAGACTGCTTACCAAGGATCACTAGCTGTGGCTCTTCTTTATCAACAACTTGCTTTAACAACTTAGCAATCTGTAATGAATCAAGAGATTGATCTGTGTCTATTTGAATGCCTCTATCAGCACCTAACGCGAGCGCAGTACGAATTTGCTCCTGACAAGACTTGTCACCGACAGAAACTACAACGATCTCTGTCGCAACGCCTTTCTCTTTCAGTCGCACAGCTTCTTCTACCGCTATTTCACAAAAAGGGTTGATAGACATTTTTGTATTCGCTAAGTCAACACCTGAATTATCAGGTTTTACTCTAACTTTAACGTTATAATCAATCGCCCTTTTTACGGGAACTAACACTTTCATTTTAGACCTCTTGAGATTAATAACCCGGCATCAATAAGCCTGGTTTATGGCGTATTATAAAAACGGAGAACTCTACTTACTGTTGACGTTAACGTCAACTAGAACTAGTCTCCCCTATCGGTTAAATATAAGTATTCGTATATAATAGAGTGTATTGGCCTTTATTGTGTATTTGTCTACAAAATTCAATACAATCTGTGCACTTTACCTAATCACATTATACTGATGTTACGTAGAAGACGTGATATTAAACCGTTATTTTAATAACTAATAGTTAACTATAAAGAGGAATCGCCGTGGAAAGAGAATCTATGGACTTTGATGTAGTCATAGTCGGAGCTGGCCCATCTGGATTAGCCACAGCGTGCAGGTTAATGCAACTTGCCCAAGAATCTGGGCAAGAGCTCATGGTTTGCGTTGTGGAAAAAGGTTCAGAGGTCGGTGCACATATACTGTCTGGTGCCGTGTTTGAAACCAGAGCATTAGATGAGTTATTTCCTGATTGGAAAGAGCAAGGCGCTCCTCTCAATACTCCTGTCACTGAAGACCATATGTACCTGCTCAAAAATGAAGAGTCTGGTACAAAAATACCAAACTTCATGGCCCCTAAAACATTGCATAACCACGGTAACTACATTGCCAGTATGGGTAATGTTTGTCGCTGGTTAGCCGAAAAAGCTGAAGCTTTGGGTGTCGAAATATTTCCAGGGTTTCCTGCATCAGAGCTCATCATTGACGATGATGGCAGTGTTGCAGGCGTTATTACTGGTGATATGGGGTTGGATGTGAATGGTGAGCAAAAAGACAGTTTTATGCCTGGCATGGAACTTAGAGCAAAGTACACCGTATTCGCCGAAGGATGCCGCGGCCATCTAGGTAAACAGCTTATCAAGCAATTTGAACTTGATGATGGCAGAGATCCGCAACACTATGGTATTGGTTTTAAAGAGATTTGGGATATTCCGCCAGAGCAACATCAAGAAGGCTTAGTCGTTCATAGCGCGGGCTGGCCATTAACCGATGCAACAGGTGGTTCATATTTATATCACGCCGAAAACAATCAAGTTTTAGTTGGTATTATTATTGACCTAAATTACAGCAATCCACATTTAAGTCCGTTTGATGAATTTCAACGCCTTAAGCATCATCCTATTTTTAATCAATATCTCAAAGGTGGAAAAAGAGTCTCTTATGGTGCAAGAGCCCTTGCAAAAGGCGGGTTTAATTCACTGCCGAAAATGTCATTTCCAGGTGGCCTAATAGTCGGCTGTGACGCGGGAACAATGAACAATGCAAAGATTAAAGGCAACCACACAGCAATGAAATCTGGGCTTGTTGCTGCGGAAACATTATTTGATGCATTGAAGAGTGAAAAATCAGGGACAGATTTAACTGAGTTTGAAACTGCTATTAAAAATTCATGGTTATATGATGAACTCTATACATCAAGAAATTTTGGCGCTGCCACACATAAATTTGGTATATTCTGGGGCTCAGCATTTAATACTTTAGATCAAAACTTTTTTGGCGGTAAAATTCCCGTCACTCTACGAGACACCAAAGAAGACCACGCTCAGTTAAAACCTGCCAATGAAAGTATGGCAATTAATTACCCAAAACCAGATGGAGAATTAAGTTTTGACAAACTTTCATCGGTATTTCTATCCAATACCAATCATGAAGAAGAGCAGCCTTGCCATTTACAGTTGTTAGATGATGCTGTACCTATTACGGTAAATCTCGCTACCTATGACGAACCTGCTCAACGCTACTGCCCAGCTGGTGTATACGAGATTGTAGAAGGCGAAGAAGGCGATAAGAAATTACAAATAAATGCACAAAACTGCGTTCATTGTAAAACATGTGATATTAAAGATCCGACACAAAACATCCGATGGGTTACCCCAGAAGGAACAGGTGGTCCTAACTATCCGAATATGTGACATATAATCACTGTTGATTTAGCTTAAAATTAAATTAAGACTTATAAAAAACTCTTTTTTATTGCAAAACGGAGAGTTTCGTTATAATTTTAAATAAGTAATTTTAAATTTATCAAATGGGTTACATTAATGTCTGATTTCTTAAGTATTCTAACTCATGGACGAAGGTTGCAAGGAGCAGTAAAAGAATTAAGCCTTGAAGAGCTTGAAGGTATTGTCGAAAAATTAAATGCTATCGTTGATACAAGAAAGCAAAAAGAGTTAGAAGCTGCAAAAGTTGAGCAGGAAAAACAATCAAAACTTGAAGAGATACGTCGTCAATTAGACGAAGCAGGTTTAGATATAGGTGATTTAAGTTCAATATCCCCTATTAAGATCTCTAAAAGAGCAGGACAAAAACGTCCTGTAAAATATTCGATAACTGACGAAGATGGTGAAGAGCACAAATGGACAGGTATTGGCAGAATGCCAAAAGTCTTTTCAGCACAAGTAGAAGCCGGTAAATCTTTGGACGACTTTAAAGTATAAACATACTTTTCTGGTAGTAAAATAGGTTGTTTTTCAGTGTTCAATTGAAATACAACCTATTGAAATATATTCCCTTTGTAAAAAATACTTCAATAATTTCGTTCAAGATTCTTTCCTAGTTATAACTTTTCTATCTTGAGTATATATAGCACTGTTTTTTCTTCTGCTAAGCTATGTAATATATACAGCCATTAAACACACTATTTTTTCAGTTGAAAAAAGCAGATTAAATAATACTCCTGCTTAAAAACTGTACCTCGACGCTTTAATAAATAAGTGCTAGGTTTGTCAATCACCTAAGCATTCCTAACATTCTAATACTATGGATCTACAGGAAGATAACATCCCTATGCAACATGTTTTATCGCAAACCATTACACAAATTTCCCAACATATCATAGGAAAGGAACATCAGATAAAGCTTGCTTTAAGTTGTTTGTTAGCGAACGGGCATTTATTGATCGAAGATTTACCAGGCATGGGGAAAACATCTTTGTCACATGCACTGGCCCAGGTGTTAGGATTAGATTTTTCAAGAATACAATTCACATCGGATCTGCTTCCTGCTGATGTATTGGGTGTTACAATATTTGATAATCAGCAACAGCAATTTTGCTTCCATCAAGGCCCTATATTCAGTCAGCTTGTTTTAGCAGATGAAATAAACAGAGCTAGCCCCAAAACACAAAGTGCACTTTTAGAAGCGATGGAAGAAAAGCAAGTTAGCTTAGACGGTAAAACCTATAAGCTTCCAGCACCTTTTTTTGTTATCGCAACACAGAATCCAACACATCAATCAGGCACTTACCCTTTACCAGAATCACAACTTGACCGATTTCTGATGCGAATCCAACTAGGCTTTCCGAGCTTAGAGGCTGAAAAACGTATTCTTCAACAAACCATAGCTAACGATAAGCCCCTGCCAACAATTATTGATGCAAATGGATTGGTAAAACTCCAAAAAGAAGTACACAACATTCATGTAAGTGAAAATATTATCGATTATTTACTTAGGCTCGTAACCCTAAGCCGCGAAAGTACTGACTATCCTAACTCGCTATCACCGCGAGCAAGCAAAGCGTTGTTACATGCATCAAAAGCCTGGGCACTTATAGAAGAAAGAGATTATGTCATACCCGAGGATATCCAGGCCGTATTTACACCTGTAGCTGAGCATAGGCTCAGACAATCTATTGGCGATGTCGGCTTTTCGTCAAACCTCAGTCAGCAATTGTTGCAGCAAGTAGATACGCTAACCTAAACAAAGTAACGTAAATTGATTAAACGATTTTGGCAAAAAAGAATGTTGACCTGGTTGGACAAACGTATTCCGACCACGTCTTCCATTAGTCTTAAGCACTCCAGTATCTTTATTTTTCCATCGCGATTTGGAGCAACGTTCTTACTCCTATGTTTGGCTCTTTTTGTACTGGGTAGTAACTACCAAAACAATCTCATGCTTATCTTGTGTTATCTCCTTGTTAGCTTTTTTCTCGTCAACCTTTTAGCCAGTTATCGTAACTTTGCTCTGCTTACATTTAAGCAAGGTAAGCTTCAACCTGTTTTTGCTGGTGAAAATGCAGAGCTACCCGTTTGGATATCGACTAGTTCGGAAGGTATTAAACGACCTCACGGCCGCTTGCATATGCACCTTTGGGGAGAAAAACCCTCTGCCACTTTCGATTTAGATGCTTCCAGTAACCCCAGCATTATCTCTATGCCTTGCCCTCAAAGAGGTATAGTCAAACTCCCGCGGATCACTTTTAGCAGTTATTACCCGTTTGGATTGTTTCGGAGCTGGACTCATTTGTCTTTCGCCGCTAATCAATGGGTCTATCCCGCCCCCCTCGTCGTAGCTGAACCACCAGCAACAGAAACCGAGTCGTCGTCAGAAACAACAGCTCAACAGACAAGCAGCACAACAGGCCATGATGAGTTCGATAGCTTGAAAGATTATAAAGTTGGAGAACCGCTGCATCACGTCGCTTGGAAACAGGTCGCAAAAGGGCGAGGCATGATAAGTAAGGTATTTTCTAGCAACCAAGAAGCTGAAATATGGCTCGTTCTTGAGAGTATTAAAGACATCGAACAACAACTCAGTGAATTTTCATACTTGGTGCAAGAGCTTACTAAACAAGGTAAACGTTTTGGCTTAAATTTAGGACAAGTTATTATTGACCCTGCCTCCAATGAGGATCATAGAAAGCGTTGCCTGGAAACACTAGCCACTCACGCTCTTCCGAGGAGTGAAGACAAGTGAGAAAAAACCATCGTCCAATCAGTAGCGTGAATAATAAAGCGCACCTTATTTTATCATTCGCACTGGTGACACTTGGTTTTAGCTTATTCCAACAGGTTCAAGGCTGGATCCTGTTCTTGCTATTTTGCAGTGTATCCATGCGAACAGCCCTCTATTTCAAATGGAATAGAAACTTACTTAGTATTCGCACACTTAACCTCTTAGCCATTTTATGTGCTCTTGTTCTCGCCTACGTTGGAATACAATTAGGGTTATTGCTCGCCATGATAAACCTCTTGGTCATGGCAAGTGCGTTAAAGCTCATGCTACTGCGTACTAATGGTGATTATTTTCAGTTAATCGCTATCAGTTTATTTTTGTGTGCTTGCGGGCTTATTTTTGAGCAGGGCATTGGTATTAGTTTGTTTTACTATGCCATGGCAATGATCATTTTATGGTCGTTATCGACCCATGTTAGCCCTTCCCTATCCATCTCAACACATGCAAAAACACTGACAACATTGGTGGCTCAAGCATTACCTATTGGTGCCATGCTTTTTCTAGTCTTACCACAAATCGAACCTTTATGGCGTATGCCTACTGGCAAGAGCACAGAAACAGGTTTATCGGAGACGGTAACCCCTGGTGATATTGCAGAGCTTTCGAAATCAGATGACTTGGCCTTTAGAGCAACATTCGAAGGTGATGTACCGCAGATATCACAGCGCTACTGGCGTGCGATAGTTTTAGAAAAATTTGATGGTAAAACTTGGTCAATCCACCCCGACAGGCTTAAGTTTCGCCAAAGATTACAACTGTCGAGACGTCCCAACCAAGTGATCCCGATAGGCCCTGCCCTAGAATACGAAATCATTGCCGAACCATCTAACCAACAATGGCTATTTAGCATTGATACAGCAAGAACCAACAGTTCGCAGATTTGGCAAAGTCACACCTACCAATTGATAAAAAAGCAGCCACTACAGAGCCGGTTTAAGTACACAGTCGAGTCTTATCCACAATCACCATTGAATAACGCGCTAAATCATTTTGATATTAAACTTAATCAAGAGCTGCCAACTGAGTATAACCCCAGAACCCAAGAATGGGTAACAGAGCTCAGACAAAGACACCCAGATAATGCTGAGTTTATTCAAGCGGTTATAGATTATTTTAGAGACGGTTTCAGTTACACACTTGAACCGGAGCTGATGGTAAACAACCCTGTTGATCAACTATTATTTGATTATAGAGCAGGGTTTTGTAGCCACTACGCCAGTGCTTTCGCCTATATTATGCGCTTGGTCGGAATTCCTGCCCGCATGGTCACCGGATATCACGGAGGCGTTATGGGCGATGCTGACTACATGAGCGTTCGACAATACGACGCACATGCTTGGACAGAAGTATGGTTAGATAACACCGGTTGGCAAAGAGTTGATCCGACAGCAGCAGTATCGCCAGATCGTATCGCTTATGGAATTCAACAAACAAGCACCTATGAAGATTCCTTTTCGGATGATTCAACGTTTGGGTTATCAGCTTTAAGGCGCCTTGCTTGGTTAACAGATTTGCAGAGAACACTTGAAGATATTGACTACTTGTGGAGCCGATGGATTCTAGGTTTCGATCGTTCTAGTCAACAGGATTTATTTAAATCTTTATTGGGTGAAGTTACACCGCAACGATTATCTTACTTAAGCTTGACTGTATTTTTATCAATGGCGTTATTATTGTCTCTCTATAACTACAAAGCTTGGTGGCCGAAGAACAATAACACCCCAATTAAACACTATTTAAAAGCCGTAGCCTATCTACAGCACTGGCAAGTAAACAGAGAGCACTGGCAAGGGCCTAAAGATCTCTTAGAGCAAGTCAGTAACCAGTGTCCTGCTGAGGTCGTTCAATGTTTCAAGCGCATCACCCAACTTTACATTACGCTAGAATATCAGCCAAATACCGCGATGAAAGAAGAGCTTATTCAGCTCAAAAACCAAACAAGAATGCTTAAAACATTAGCCAAGTAAATCCACTCAACTAACCATAACTTTGATTTATCGCGTATAGCATTAGGCGGTTATTCCACCTAATATTGCTAAAGGTCCTTTATACCTATAGTCCCAACAAAATGTGTTGAATAGATAGCTGATTGATACAGAATGAGAATACCGAATGAAATCTTATGCGAATGATCTCACCTTACTAACTGTTCTTATAACACATTTAGGTATGTGTAAACTCAAATCAAAAAGTGCACCTAAACTCGCAGACGATTTATCATTAGATGAGAATGATATTGGTCGCATCTTGATTGATTATCCTGAGTTATTCATTAAAGCAGGAAAATCGACGGTACATGCTAAAAAGAATACTTATACCTTACATATTCGATATGCGCTTAGGTGGACTGACAAAGATGATGATGGAGAAAGCGTTCGAAAGCCAATCGAAGCAGAACACTTATCGGCTTTGTTGAGTTTCATTGACAATCAGGCTGCCCAAGAGAACGCAAGATCCAGGCAACTCTTAGCTAACCGCGTGTCCATAATTGCAGCTAGTATCGCTGCTATAGCTGCCATCATAGCCGCATACATCTCTTATCTAGGTTCCTAACGCTCTAGCTACCCCAGGCTCTTCGCGACAATGGTGACGACACTGGTTGGTG
>CAZVDU010000047.1:12679-21407 GCA_964625615.1 uncultured Pseudoalteromonadaceae bacterium
TTGTTGGTGATACATTTCATATGCAGTAAAGAGCCTATTACTTAAACCCCTTTGCAACAATATACACCTCTCTTGATCGAGGGCGAGACGCCGCAGGTTTACGCACCAACACTTTATTAAAAGAGGATCTCACGTCTTTTACATATTCCTCGTACCCCACACCTTGAAAAACTTTTGCGCAAAAACTCCCGCCCGGCTTCAATACATTGCGAGCCATGTCCAACGCTAATTCAACCAAATACATAGACGTATGCTGATCCGTTGTATTAACACCACTTAAGTTCGGCGCCATATCCGAAATCACAACGTCAACTTGATCGCCATTGAGTGTCTCAAGAATCTGGTTGTAGACAGCTTCTTCAGTAAAGTCGCCTTGGATAAAATCAACACCAATAATGCTATCCATAGGCAAAATATCGGAAGCTATTACACGACCTGAATCACCAATCATAGGTGCTACAATTTGCGACCAGCCACCTGGCGCTGACCCAAGGTCCATTACAATACTACCAGGACGAAATAACTTATCTTTGTCATTAATCTCGATTAGTTTGTAACTGGCACGGGAGCGATAACCGTCTATTTGAGCTTTCTTGACGTAAGGGTCGCTGACGTGTTCGTCCAACCACTTCTTACTGGTTTTTGATCGTGCCATAAAGTGTTCATATTATCCGCTTTGCTAATAGAACGCTTATTGTATGTCGGTCAGCTAGATTTTTAAATTTGTTTATCCTATTCACTATGTTGCGTGATTTAAAACCGTTAACATAAGCATGATTTTAGGACAGGATAATACTAATAGTAATATGAAGTTAGACGACGTCAAAAAACTGCACCAAAAGAAGTATCGAACACAATTCGGCTTATACTTGGTGGAGGGGGAGCACTTGATCCTAGAGCTCGATAAAGCAGCTCAAAACCAATCAAACTTAAAAGATATGACACTGTATATTACCGAGGATTATGCTCAATGGTGCGATCAGCTAGATACAAACTTCAGTATTATCACACTCAACAAAAAACAAATGGCACATATTAGCGATACAAAGTCGCCCCAAGGCCTCATTGCTTGTGTACCGCTACCTTCACATAGCAACACACTCAAAACTAACGAACAGGAAGTGTTAAAGCCAGGTGAGCGCTGTATATATCTGCATGAAGTACAAGATCCTGGTAATTTAGGCACTGTTATAAGGAGCCTCGCTTGGTTCGGGCATTTTCGTTTATTACTAAGCACTAATAGTGTAGATCCCTATAACTCCAAGGTAGTTCGTTCAAGTATGGGGGCTATTTTTCATGTACCCATTGAACTTAGTGTAGAGCTAGATGACTTACAACGGCGTTTTAAGAGGTTTGCTTACCTCGATATGCAAGGTCATAACGTAAACAGCACAGAATTTGCCGATTATGATTGCTATCTCTTTGGTAATGAAGCTAGAGGCGTGCCGCTTGATGCATTGTCAGCTTCTAACGCCGATGCCTACACCATCAATGGCAGCGGCCGTATTGATTCACTTAACTTAGCCAGTGCGGTTAATATATGTGTGTATCAATTGTCAAACCATACAACCAATGCCTGAAACAGCTGATTTTAATACTTAACGCCACAAGTAAACTGTCACTTCATCCCTGTCATGGTATAGCTGCTTTACTCTGTACTGATACTTCATCGACTTTTCACTGATCAGTTCATCAATAATATCGAGGCACTCTCGTACGCAATGGTAACGCTGCTTCATAGGTAATTTCAGATTAAAAATCGCTTGATGACACCATTTATTTATAAACCACTCAGCCATCAGTTCAGCGACTCTATGTGGCTTTTCGATCATGTCGCACACAAGCCATTCTACATTTTTCTTCTTAGGTTTATATTTGAATCCATCTTCTGCAAAATGTTGAACTTGACCACTTTCCATTAACTCGATTGCCATAGCGCCGTTATCAACTGCCTGGACAAACATTCCTCGCCTGACTAACTGATATGTCCAACCACCAGGGCAAGCGCCTAAATCTACAGCATGCGAGCCAGAAAACTGCTGTTGCCTTTGTTCATCTGACAGTAATACTCTAAATGCCTCATCTAACTTCAACGTTGAACGGCTCGGAGCATCAGCCGGTGAGCGCAACCTTAAAATGCCTTGTAAATGAGGGGAACTATTATCTCGATAGGAGTAACCAATATACGCAGCGTCAGTCTTTACAAAGAAGATGTGCATCACTGGTTGCATTTCGTTTTCAAAACCGCATAAATGCCTGCTCTTCCTAAGGGCATTTCTCAGAGGCACAGTGAATTGTCGGCAGAACTTAACAAGTTCCCTTCCACTTTCACTGTCGGCACTTTCAACGACCAGATCTCCACATTCAGGCACGCCTTCAAGTCCACTAATAATGGCGCTTATTCGATCTTTAACATCCATATTTTCGACAAAATCAGTAAAGCAAACAAGCTGTCTGGCAAAGATTAAATCATCCAATTTAAGGCTTTGCGCTAGCCTGTCAGCTTCAATTGCCTGATTGCAGACAAACGTAAGGTACCCAGCATTAGGTTTAGCCTGAACATAACCGTATACACCCAATTCAGTTGCTTTCTCTTGCACCTCATTGGCGGTGTCATTTTCAAATCCCGGACGACAATAAAACAGTAAACCAGCCACAACAACCCTATTTTTTAACAACGGCTAAAAACATCAATAGCCATCCAACAATAAAACATACCCCGCCAATAGGCGTTATAGGTCCAAATATTTTGATACCGGTAGTAGCAATTAAATACAAGCTACCCGAAAAAAGCACGGTCCCGATAACAAACAACATACCAGCTCGCCTTGCATAGGTAGTTTGAGTGTCTGAAGGCATCAATTGCGGCTGCGCCACGCCTAATACCAACAACGCAATGCCATGATAAAACTGATATTGAACACCCGTTTGAAAAACTGTAACACTCTGGGCACTGATTAGGTTCTTTAACCCGTGAGCCGCAAATGCGCCTAAAACCACTGACAATAGACACAACACAATACCAAGGAGAAAGAAGTTTTTCATAACACACGCTCAATAAAAGCCAAGGTTTCATCCGCCGCAAATTGAAGTGCTTTTACATCAGTCCATCCGCTTCGTTTAAGAGGCTTTAAATCATGATTGGCCGTTGGAACAAACGCGATATCAATAGTGTTAGGCATGTCGAATGTTTCTATTTCTGCTTTGCAACCTAAAGCATCTGACTCACCTTGCACGACTAAACAAGGTTGGTTCACTGTTACCAAGGTCTCTAATCGGCTTTTTTCAGGCTTCTTGGCAGGATGAAATGGATACCCATAAGCGATAACGCCCGAGATAGCCTTTTTCGATGCCCCTACAATCTCGCAAGCAACACGAGACCCCATAGACTTCCCACCAATAAACAAGGGTAGTTGAGAATTCCTAAGCAGCGGTAACTCGTTTAATACGTCAATAAAGTTTTCGCGTAAGACCGTCATTTTACTTGGAGGGCGGCGTTTATTTACTGACAATGCCTGTATCATATAATCAAAATTAAACCGATGGACCCGAATTCCACGCTTTTCCAATAAGACACTCATATTTTTCATGAATGAGCTATCTTTACCGGCGCCTGCGCCATGTGCAAAAACAAAATCTGCGATAGGGAGAGTTTCATGAACAAGCTCACTCTCTGTATTCAAAATTGTTCCTCGATAACTTGTGTTAATAACCATTCTCTGAACGCAGCGATCTTACCAAGATCTGCTTGCGATTCTTCACAAACAAAATAATAGCTATTCGGGCTTATCATACGTTCCTTAAAGGGACACACTAATCGCCCTGCGGAGATCTCTGGGCGAGCCAATACTGTATGGCCTAAGGCAATCCCCTGCCCTAGCGTCGCTGCCTGTAACACAAATGCAGAATGGCTAAAAATGGGACCTTTATTCACGGTAATATTCTTTAAACCGAAGACTTTCATCCATTTTTTCCAGGCTTCACGAGACTCATCATGTAATAGATTATGATGCGCTAAATCTTGCAAGCTCTTAAGTGGCTTATCAGAGTTGAACAACATAGGTGAGCACATAGGTGTTAAGTATTCAGTATGGAGTTTGTCTGCTTTCAACCCTTGCCAGTTACCTCTTCCATAATAAATAGCAACATCAACATCAGAGGACAACATAGACTCATCAGCATCAACGGCTTTTATCCTAACATCGATGTCTGGGCACGATTCTGTGAATCGATGAATCCGCGGAACCAGCCACTGACTCGCAAAACTAGCTGGTAACGCCACGGTAATAGTGCCTTTTGATCCCATAGCAGCCAACCTATCAGTGGCCTCATGTATGTTGGTAAAAATATCTCTAATATCTAAGAAGTAACTTTGCCCTTCTTCAGTGAGAAGTAATGCGCGGTTCTTACGTACAAATAATTTAATCCCTAAAAAGTCTTCTAACGCTTTTATTTGGTGGCTCACCGCAGCTTGAGTAACAAAAAGTTCTTCAGCCGCCTTTGTAAAGCTGAGATAGCGCCCTGCGGCTTCGAATGCTTTTAGTGAGTTTAAGGGAGGTAGACGTTTACTCATTCACTACTTAACCGAATATTCATTAATTTTTCTAATCCGAAACGTTAATTTTTATACATTTTAATCATCACAAATTGGGCGTATATTAACCATCTAAGCAATTAAGCAACTGTTTTATAATGATTTTATTAAATAGTTGTTTTAATTGATTTCAAAAAGTGTCTTTTATTAACATTAATTTAACTTTAGGTGAAACTATGAAACATATCAACAAAACAATCATCGGCGGCATCGCTGCTATCATATTAAGTGGCAACGCTTTCGCTAACAACACTATCATCGATAAAGCATTAGTCGAAGCAGAAATTACTGCTAACTTAAATGCGATGACTGCTGAAATCAAATTGCCAGAAATTACTGAAACCGCAAAAATGGAAATCAACAACATCATTTTAGTTGCGGCAACTAACGCAAAAAATAACACAACAGTTTCAACATCTGCTGTTGAAGCAACTGCTGAATAATCAGCCTTTAGGCAATACTTTTAGTTCCGAACAAAGCGTATTAACAGTAGCCTAAAGAAAAATTATATCTTTGACGCTTAGCTAGCGGTGGTATCTCTGTGTCGCCATATATATGACAAGAGAATGCACTGCTAGCCACAGCTCATCCCTCTCCAAACAGTACTTCTTAACCCCTTTTTCAGCTACTCGCACTTGTATCAAGTGATTCAAACCCTTTAACCAATTCATCAACTTCTTTCATCTGCCTTAAATAAGCCTCTAATTTAGCCAATGGCAGTGCACAAGGTCCGTCACACTTAGCAACGTTAGGATCTGGGTGAGCTTCAATAAACAAACCAGCAATACCTAGAGCCATGCCGCATCTTGCAAGTTGTGCAGCTTGAGCACGTCTACCGTCAGCTGAATCAGTTCTACCACCTGGCCTTTGCAAGGCGTGTGTTGCATCAAAAATAACAGGCGCCATGTCTTTCATATCGTCCATACCCAACATATCGACAACCAAGTTGTTGTAACCAAATGAGCTGCCACGCTCACAAAGAAGAACATTTTCATTACCAGCTTCGAGAAACTTAGTAATGATATGCTTCATCTCTGGCGGTGCTAAAAACTGAGGTTTTTTCACATTGATAATTGCACCTGTTTTCGCCATTGCTACAACCAGATCGGTTTGCCTAGCTAAAAACGCTGGAAGTTGGATCACATCAACAACTTCAGCGACAGGCTTTGCTTGTTCAGGTTCATGAACATCTGTGATGATCGGTAAATCAAACTGCTCTTTTATTTCGGCAAAAATAGCAAGGCCTTCATCCATACCTGGCCCTCGATATGAATGAACAGAAGAACGGTTCGCCTTGTCAAAGGAAGCCTTAAACACGTAGGGAATATCAAGCTTGGATGTAACCTCTTTATAATGTTCGGCTAGGCGCATCGCTAAGTCGCGTGATTCGAGCACATTCATGCCACCAAAAAGAACAAAAGGTAAGTCATTGGCGACTTTTATATCACCAATAACAATAGATTGGTTATTTTTCACGCAGAAATCCTGTTTCAGTTAAGATGTTGCGCACCTTACTGCAACTCACTAACGAAATCCAACAGAGTGTTATACCATTAATGCAATATATGCATAGTGGGTTGGAGTTTCTTGATCTGCAGTTTAAGCAGTTGTGCTGATGGATCTTGCGGACACTGCTCAATAAAGTATTGATAATCTGCAACAGCAAAAGATTCACAATCGAGTTGATGCAATAAAAAGCCCCTATCTCGCCTAGTATAAGGATCGTCCGGTTGGAGGTATACGAGGAGATCAACACTTAGTAGAGCTTTATGGAAGTTCTTCTCTTGAATAAAAGAAGCTTTAAGATTATTTAAAATCCGAACAACAGACTCCCTCAAAGTCGCAGAATTCAGGGCGTCTTTAGGCATTTCATCTCCCTCTGCACTGTCTAATATACTGCTGTACAAGGCCTGCAAAGAGGTATAATTTAAAAATTCACCTGTTAATGGATCAATAAATAAAGCACGTTCATTATCAAGATCGTAACGTATTAAGAAATGCCCAGGGAAATTTACACCTGTAACGTTAAAACCTAACTGAGATGCAATATGGTTAAAGATAAGTGACAAACTTACCGGTATACCTGTCCTAAAATCAATGACTTGGTTAATCAAACTATACTTCGAAGCGAAGAAATCTTGCTTATTGCCACTGAAAGCAAGTACTCGATAAAAATGGTGCACGAGCCGACGAAACCTATTCTGCTCACTTAACGCGCCATGCATTGCAACACGCGCTGATTCCACCATGTCTTGTACTTTCTTAAGGTAATCGTCTATATCAACTTTACTATCAAAATGCCTAGCCACACACAATGCAGCTAACAAAGGTGACTGCTCATGAATGGCTTGTTTTAGCTGATCGCCCACCTGCACCAAAACACCCTCTTCTCTTTCAATACCTGACACATTTTATATCGGACAGAAAAGTTGAAGCTTGATACCAATTTCTGTAAATAAACGCGTATTTCTTATTCGTTGAAAGAGAATGTTTTACAACACAGTAAACTTCAATCTCTTACAAAATCTACATAAAGAAAGGCTGCTTTAGGACAGCTAGCTTTCCAATCAGCATTAACCAGAAAATAGCCCCAACAAAACCAATCCACTGTGCACGTTTTGTTTTACCTAATTTTAGCGCAATCAATCCCATCAGAATGTACATCAAAACAGCGATTAACTTCTCAGTGATCCAGCCATGTACAAAAGGGTACTGTGCAATAATAATGCAAAGCGCTGCAGCACTAGATAAGAGTAATGTATCAATCACGTGTGGAACAACTTTAACCCACTTTTTTTGCAGCATCCCAGATGATGTTTGCAACCAATAAAATCGCAAGAAAAATAAAATAACACTGAGAGCGATAGCGGTTAAATGTATATGCTTAACGGCGGCGTACATTAAAAATCCTTATACTTACATTATTAATTAGGGGGTTGATTAACACTAGCGTCTTAAATCTCTAATAGCCTTAGCAAAGCGTTCTAGGTTTTCTTCTAATAGCTTAAGTAAAGCAGGGCAAAATCGTGTGCCGCTAGAGTTTTTCATGACATCAAACACTTGCTGACTGACAGATAAATCATCACCTTCCACAGTAGACATCAGTTGGTTATAGATATCCGCAATCACCACTATTCTACAATGCACATCAATATCTTCACCTGCCAAGCCATTAGGATAACCTGTTCCATCCCACTTTTCGTGATAATCTCTCGCGAGTTTAGCAGCTAGCCTGATTACTGGACGATCGGAATCTTTAAGCCTACCATAATTCTTTTTTGCTTGATTTTTGATGCGTTCAATATCGACAGAACTTAACTGTTCAGTTCCATTGATAACTTGCTCAGATAGTGTAACTTTATTTCCTTCATTAGCTGACACAGCGATTTTAAACAAATCGATACTGTCTTGCGATAAGCCATATTCTGTGGCTAGTAGCTCACACAATTTAACCACCTTATCGAGGTGTAGACAGCTTACAGATTTAATTTCCTGGTTTCCGAACAAACGCCCTAACAGCTCCTGAAGAGTATCTTGAGTATCTTTAAGGGCTAACACATTATCAAACGCCATTTGCACATTGTGAGAGAACAAGCTCACCAAACGCTTGTCATGTTCGCACAGCTTATGAGGTAAACCAGACAAATAGAGTAAGGAGCCTCGATTAAATTGACTGTGGCAGTAGGCAACCAAGAACTCAGGTCCATAAACAACTGTTTTGTCTTTCAGTGCCTCGCGACATGCATTGAGATGCTCACCAGATACGGCTTGCTCTAGAGACTCACCTTCCCTGTTTCGATACTCTCCTTTTCCCGAAAAAACAAAGTACTTTTCAGATGAAACATTGTCTATGGGACTCGGAGCAGCAACTGCAGAGGTGATATAGGCAGCATCTTCTGTACCTCCTAACAAAGATGTCAATTGCTGTACCAAGCCTTCAATAAAGCCATCAACATTTCGTTTACCAAAGAGATCACCTGTACCTGAAACTATCTTCTCAAGCCCTTGGCGATTCTCATCAATAACAATAATATCTCGGTAAGATCGCAAAGCAGCAACGATTACGGTAAAGAGCTTTTGCGCTGTTAATTCGGTTTTGGATTTATAATCATTGATATCGTAATTAACGATAAT
>CAZVDU010000047.1:21507-26379 GCA_964625615.1 uncultured Pseudoalteromonadaceae bacterium
TTAGTCACAGCATGAACTTCGGGCTCATCGTCTACGATCAGTACTTTCCAAGGCTGAAGTATTAATTCTTCTTCCTCCTGAACATCTTCAGCAAACATGATTTCATCTAACATCGAGTCACCTTTATAGTGTTTCTTATATTTACATCAGTGTGCTAACTCATCTCAAACCACTTGTAAGTAGATGACAAAAAGCCACTTGAAGCCTGATACCTCTATACGTTACTGACACCACTGAGCTTGAGTTATTCGCTCACAATCGTTTAAATCACTTATCGTCTTAACATTCATGAATCCTTCACCTTGCAAAATATCTCTTATCAATTTTCCCTGCTCGAATCCATGTTCAACTAACAGCCAGCTGTTGATATTAAGCCTTGTGAGGCTTTTTTCAATAATTGTTTTTATATCTGCAAAACCATCATCCAAAGCGACAAGTGCCGTATTAGGTTCAAATCGCAAATCTCCTTGCTCAAGATATCCACTGTCAGGCTCAACATAAGGAGGGTTAGTAACAATTAAATCGAAAGCCTGATCATCGACATTTTTAAACCAGTCAGACTGCTGAAAACTCACATTGTCACCAATATTATTCGATAGGCGATTGTTTTCTGCTAACTCGACAATAGCAGTGTCAAAGTCTACTCCAAGTATTTGCCAATTTGGCTTCTCTAACCCTAATGCTAAGGCTATAGCCCCTGTGCCGGTGCCCAAATCAATGACATTGGCGTTATCAGGAAGCTCCAAAGCCAGTGCAAGCTCAACCAGAAGTTCTGTTTCGGGCCTAGGGATTAGCGTTTTTTCGGATACAGTAAGGCGTAGATCCCAAAAGTCTCGATAGCCGATTAAATAAGCAACGGGATTCCCTTTCTCCCTTAACACGACTAATTCTTTGTATCGATTTAGGCTCTCTTCTGAGAGTAGTTTTTCGGGATAAGTCATCAAGGTGACTGGCTCACATTGCAAAACATGACACAAGAGCCGCCTAGCATCTATAGCCGGGCTTTCTCCCTGAGCCAATATTTGTTTAGCCCACTGCAGAGCTTGGTGATAAGTCATCAAAATCAAATGCTATACGTGACAGCGGGCTACTGATCGTCAGATAACGACGCGAGCAAATCTGCCTGATGCTCTTGCCTTATGGGTTCAAGAACAGCATTAAGATCCCCAGCAACCACATCATCTAAACGGTATAAAGTTAGATTAATGCGATGATCAGTTACCCTACCCTGAGGGAAGTTGTAGGTTCTGATACGTTCTGAACGGTCACCACTGGCAACTAAACTACGGCGCGTTGATGTTTCTTCCGCTTGGCGCTTATCTTCTTCCAATTGATTAAGGCGAGATTGCAATACAGCCATGGCCTTTGCTCTGTTTTTGTGTTGTGAACGCTCATCCTGACACTCAACAATAATACCGCTAGGAACGTGAGTAATACGTATTGCAGAGTCGGTTTTATTGACATGTTGCCCACCAGCACCAGATGCACGGTAAGTATCAACTTTAAGGTCAGCTTTATTAATTTCTATTGCTTCAGACTCTGGCACTTCTGGCAATACAACAACTGTACATGCAGACGTATGGATACGTCCTTGAGATTCTGTTTCGGGAACACGTTGTACGCGATGTCCACCAGACTCAAACTTCAACGTACCGTACGAGCCATCTCCAACAACATTGGCAATGACCTCTTTGTAGCCACCGTGTTCGCCCTCATTCGCTGAAACCAGTTCGACGCGCCAGCCACTTGCTTCAGCATAACGACTGTACATTCTAAACAAATCACCTGCGAAAATTGCAGCTTCATCACCACCAGCACCAGCTCTAATTTCGATAAAACAATTACAATCATCGTTCGGATCACGAGGTAAGAGCAAAATTTGCAGCTCATCTTCGTACTCTTGAATGGCTTGTTTAGCAACTTTAAATTCTTCTTGCGCCATCTCCTGCATCTCAGCATCTTCTTCTTTCATCATTTCTTGCGCTGACTGCATGTCTTCCTGCGCTTGCTGATAGGCCGTAAAACATTTAACAACATGCTCTAACTGAGAGTATTCCTTGGACAATGCTTTAAACTTTTCTTGATCACCAATAACATCAGGATCACTGAGTAAAGCTTGAACTTCTTCAAACCTTTCCAAAAGAGACTCTAATTTACGAACCACAGAATCTTTCATATTTTTCCTATTATCTCTTACTTAAACCGAGTGCTTCTGCCAAAACGGCAAGCGAGTTGTGTTCTTGTTTTTGTGCTGCTTCTTTTAATGCTTTTGTTGGCATATGAATCAAAGAGTTAGTCAATTTATTCGCTAACTCTTTAATGACTTGCTCAGCATCTTTTCCTTCCGACAAGCCATTGAGTGCCTTGTCGAGTAACTTTTGTTTTTGCAGCTCACTGTTTTGCCGATATTCAGTAATTAACTCGAGGGAACCGAGAGATTGATGCCATTGCTGAAAACTCTCAACCTGTGCATCAATGATTGCTTCAGCCTCTGTTGCTGCTTGTTGCCGGCTCGCCAAGTTTTCGGATACGATATGCTGTAAGTCATCAACTGTATACAAATATGCATCAGCTAGATCCGCCACTTCGCTTTCAATATCCCTAGGTACGGCTAAATCAACCAGAAACATAGGCTTATGCCGCCTTTGTTTCAATGCTCTTTCAACAATCCCTTTACCTAATATTGGGAGTTGGCTCGCCGTAGAGCTAAAAACAATATCGGCGTTCATCATTTCTGACGGTATTTGCGCTAGCGTAATTGTCTTTGCGCCAACAGCTTCTGCCAGGTTTTGGGCTCGTGACAGCGTACGATTAGCCACAGTGATGTCATTAACACCTTGCTCTTTAACATGTCTGGCAACTAACTCTATCGTTTCTCCAGCACCTATCAACAATACACGGCTTTTTGATAGGTCACTGAATATATGTTTTGCCAACTGCACTGCTGCAAAAGCCACTGATACTGCGTTAGCACCGATATCAGTATCCGTTCTCACTTTTTTTGCGATAGAGAATGTTTGTTGAAACAAGCGCTCAAATCGAGAGTCGATCCCATGAATATGTTTAGTATTAAAGTACGCTTGCTTTATCTGACCTAATATCTGTGGTTCGCCAAGTACCAAGGAATCTAATCCGCTTGCTACACGCATTAAATGTCTAACAGCGTTAGGCCCTTCATGATGGTAACTCACGGCAGGTAAATGCGCGGCTTCAACGGCGTGGAATTGCCCTAACCACTCACAGACCTTATCTACGGTCAGTCCTTGATCATTGTCTGCATAAACCTCTGTCCTATTACACGTAGAGACAATAACTACGTTAGACGAACCACTAAACGCTTTAAATGAAGACAATGCTTCTGGCAGTAGTTCCTCTGAAAACGCTATTCTCTCGCGAATATCAACAGGCGCAGTGTTGTGGTTAATTCCAAAGGCAATTAAGGTCATTCGGTGTAGATAAGCTCGGGCAAATTTTTAGACAAAAGACACAGCAGTATTGTGTGGCGGCCTATTCTACGCAAAAGCCCTGGCTATTGAAAGCGCCACCTGTTGTATGTTTTTATATGCGTACGTTTGGTTACATTGGATTCATCTTGAAAAACGCTTTTCACTTAGCCGTTATAGGCTTGTTTTCCCTCATCATAGCAGCTTGTTCAACAGTCCCTGATCAGCCTGATGGTGATTTTAATCTAAAAGCACAACAAAAACGCATTAAGTCATTAGACACTTGGCATATTAAGGGGCGAATGGCATTTAAAAGCGAGACTCAAAAGAACTTTAGTGCCTACATATCTTGGGAACAGAAGAAAGAAGACTATGATTTTTCGATGAATAACCTATTGGGCGTCTCTTTGTTAAAGCTTCAAGGCAATGACAGTTTCGCCGAGATGACCTACGACAACCAGAGTTATGATAGCAACAACCCTAATAATTTTATTGAAGCGTTGACCGGATGGGACATACCTTTGTTATCGATGCAAGACTGGATCAAAGGTATGCCGACAGCACAAAAAGGTGCTAACAGAGATTTAAACCGTGCGCTATTAGCATCAGCAACCTATGATGAATCGGGAAGGATAGCAACATTCCAACACAACTCAGGTTGGCTCATATCATATGGCAGCTATAGGCGTGTCGAAGAACATTGGTTACCTCATCAAGTCACATTAAAATCAGCAACAAGCCAAATAAGAATCAGAATTACAGAATGGACAATATAAGAGCATGGCATTGAGTACCTGGCTGAGCCCGGCAAAGCTCAATCTATTTTTACATATTAATCACCGTCGCCAAGACAACTACCATGAATTGCAAAGCCTCTTTCAGATGCTTGAATACGGTGATGACATGCAATTTGAAGCTACTCAAGACGGTCATATTAGCTTAACGCCAATGTTAGACGGTGTGACAAACGAGGACAATCTTGTTGTTAAGGCTGCAAAGCTACTGCAAGAACGGACAGGCACCGCGTTGGGCGCAAACATTATACTTCACAAGAAACTCCCTATGGGCGGTGGTATTGGTGGCGGCTCATCAAACGCTGCAACAACCTTATTAGTACTCAATCATCTTTGGCAAACAAAACTAAGTAAAGAGCAGCTAGCCGAATTAGGGCTCTCACTGGGTGCAGACGTTCCTATTTTTGTTTATGGGCGGACAGCTTTTGCTGAAGGTGTTGGCGAAAAGATTACTGCAGTAAATATTCCGCAAAAATATTATTTAGTAGTAAAACCTGATGTACATGTTTCTACAGCTGATATTTTTCAACATGCGAACCTACCTCGCTCCACCCCCAAAATGGCGTGGGAAGATTACAAATTCGAAAAAACACACAATGATTGCCAAGAATTAGTCTGTGAACTGTATCCGAATA
>CAZVDU010000048.1:0-26256 GCA_964625615.1 uncultured Pseudoalteromonadaceae bacterium
AAGAGACAATAAACTGAGAAATAAAAATCCGATGACTACAAGCCATCGGATTTAGATACCTTATTGCCATTCGGTGTTTTATTCAGGCACTACAAAAGTAGAACCAGGGCCAACCATATCTTCTTCGAGGAAAATCAGGTTTGATAATTGAGCACCAATTCCGGCATCAGATCCCGTACCTTCTACAAGAAGGTTAGCATCAGGCGCTGTCAAAGTTGCTCCATCTTGTGTGCCATCAAGCAGAACATTCCCATCAACACCATCCATTATGCTTACGTTATCTCTGCGCTCAAACACCGCTGGAACATCTGCGATTTCCGTCGCGTAGAAGTGGTTGTTGTCAAAGTCTGACGCATTATCTAGTAAACAGCCAAACCCAGGGAACTCATCATAAAGCACAAGAGCCGCACCATTACCTGTTTCTGTACCAAAGATATTGTTTTCTGTGCTTTGGTTAGCAAGCAGGTTGCTATCCAAATCAAGCACATAGTCAAGTAACGTACAATTCTCAATGCCGTCTCGTGTGGAGTTATGTTCAAACTGGATGGCATTGTTAGTATTTAATACTGTGTTACCAGAAATGATTGTCGTCAAATCAAGACCTGATGCAATGATGTTGGTGCTTGATGAATTTCCACTATCAAGATGGTCTGAATCAATAAGAATACCCGACCTATCAGAAGAGCTTGATGCAATATTAGCAATGTAGTTGCCGCTCACCGTATGACCTAACGGTGTAACAGCTATACCACCATCCCTGTTTGCGCTGCCTTCGACACCATCTACGGTATTAACGAAATCACCACCAGCAGCAATGAAAATGTTATCAGAAAGCGTATTCCCAAAGCCGTTCCTCAATTCAAAGTTACCCCAAGAATTTACGACAGTATTGCCTTTAATCGTATTAGCGCCACCTTGAACAATGAGCAGTCCACGGTCATATAATGCTGTGTCAAAACGATTGTATTGAACTATGTGGTTACCTATACCTTCACCATCAGAGCTAGATGCTCGACCCACTTGCACTGCATGGCTGCCTGAATCTGTATCAAGCTCACCGTCACCATCAATCGTAGTAGGGATCATATCTCTGAATAAATTATATTGAACAGTGACACGCTCAGATGAGCCATCTGCTGTATTCAGATCATCCCCACGTTCAATGAAGATACTGATAATCGAACCTTCTTCACCTTCGTTAACACTCTTACCGGAGAATAGGTTACGTTCTATCATTACGTCGCTGGCAGCTACGCTGATGTAGTGCGATTCATCAGAGCCGCCCAAGCCATTTCGATTGACCCAAGAGTCGCCTAGGAATTGATTATTGGTAATCAAGTGGTTCGAACCATCAATATCAATCGAGCCACGGCCTTCACCACAACCACCCGCATTTGGAATGATAATGTCGTCAAAAACTAGCCCATCTATCGTGATCCCATCTGAGCTGTCACCGAAATCAAAACATGTTGTTCCAGTGATAACAGCATCACTACCATTAACCAATGTGACCGTTATACCATTAGTATCGAGACTTAATTCGGCCATACTATCGTAGTCATCTTCTGCATTCGCTACAGGGCCGATACCAATGATTGCACCTTCGGCAGCGTTTGCTAACGCATTGGCAAATGAAGTCTCCCCAGTTACAAAGAAGTTAAAGATAATATCGACGGCACTCTCTGAAAGCGCTTCATCGAAACCACCGCCGTCTGTGTAGTTGACATTCACTGAAACTACCTGACCAACTTCAGTTTCAGTCACAACATAGGTTGATTCAGTCGCACCTGGGATGTCTGTTGCCGTCGAAAGATCAGCCCCTTCAGCACGCACCTGCCATTGATAAACTACCGTGCCGACACCATTTGCATCAACCGGTGTCGGTGCTGCGAGTGTTTGCCCTGGTTCTAAATTACCTGCAATACCGCCTTCCAATGTACCGGGTTGGTTTTCTTGTGGTACTGGCGCAACGACACCATCGATTTGTGCGGTCAAATCCTCAACAAAGCCTTGATCATCAGTGTAGGTTACGGTGACTGAAACCACCGTGCCTTCTAACGCCTCGGTGAGTAGAAGTGTAGCATTAGTCTCACCTGCTATAGCATTACCATCAGCAAACCATTGGAAAGCCGCCGTGCTAAGGTCAGTTAGACCATTACCCTCTTCAATTATTGCCGTTAACGTCTGCTCAACTGTTGCCGAGCCTCCGATCGTTAATACCCCTTCAATGTTAACTGGGAGTGGGATAACCGGTGCTGTAGGATCTGTGGTGTGTGTCTCGGTAAACCCTTCGTTGTCAGTGTATGTAGCTGAAGCAAACACTGGGAGGTTAGCTTCATCAACCGTCAGCGTCAAACTCCCACCAGTTTCACCTTCAATGATGTTACCTCCAGCGAACCAAGTAAAAGTTAACGTGCTCTGATCTATACCATCTGGGTCGCTAGCCGTTGCTGTCAGCGTTTGGCCTTCTCGAGCTTCACCAGCCAGAGTTAATGAACCCACCTGATTAGTCAGAATATCGCTACCACACCCTGCTAGCGCCATACTAATTGCACTAAGGGCGAAGATTTTAGATTTGTAAGTCATTGGTTGTACCTTTTTATCATTGAAACTGAAACTCTTCCGTAAGAATAGTTTTTACCAGTATACCATTAGAATTTACCAATATTGTTCGTATTGTATTACCATTAACAACCAAATGGTTGATGAAAGCATGAAAACACAAAGACGCTCTTGTTACCAGAAATAATACAAAAATTTAACAAAAGATTTTCATTAGGCCTGAATTGGCGTGAGACCGTTTTTTCACCTCAAGTAAATGGTTAGGCCTTACTAAAACTGACTTTCATACTTGTCTACATAGTGGATTATGTTAGCTACATAGCAGTGAACATGACGTTGAATCCATTTGATAAACCCTTGCAACAATTATGTTACTAAGCTTTTCTCTAACGGCGCACCCACCAACAGAGTTTCATTGGGAGCTGATTGCGAAATGAAGAGTTAATACCTAAGTACATTCGCTTATTTTTGATGTGTTGGCCTCTGAAAACTATGTTCGTTTTGCACCGATTTAGGGCTTCAGCTGAAGAGATACTAACTCATAGATTCTTAGTCAAACTGCTATAAAACGTCGACTCTGTATAAGTTTCTCAGTGCTATTGGGGAAGCGCCATAGAGCCTGACGCCAATACAATTAAGTACGTTAAACAACAAAGAAACATTAGATGTCATTCCCGGCTGATTTATAACATTAATATTAAATTGGTGTTACACATCTTCAATATTGATCACTACCAATGTTAAGAATTGGTTAATAAAACATTGACACATTACAACATAATTGGTTTCATGGTTAACATAATTATTCTAAGTGCACGTTAGGGAACAATATGAGTATCAAGACAACTCCAAACAAATTGCATCTTGCTATGAGAGCCGCTCGCTTTAGACCTGTTGCAGCTGGTGTGTTATGCGGAACAACGCTGCTATGTGCAATGCCAACGATAGCTCAAGAAAATACACAGCCCGAAGAACCGCAAACCGAAGTCATTGAGGTCAGAGGTGTTCGCCAGACGATACAAAGTGCAATTGCGATTAAGCGTGAGTCGGTAGAAGTCGTTGATGGACTTTCAGCCAATGATATAGGTGACTTACCTGCGCTTTCCATTGGTGAAGCACTAGAGACAATAACAGGCGCGGCCTCTCACCGTGAACAAGGCGGCGCGACAGAAATTTCACTGCGTGGTTTGGGTCCTTTCCTATCGAGTACCGTATTTAACGGAAGAGAAGCAACCAACGGTAGTGGCGACCGCTCGGTTAACTTCTCACAGTTTCCTTCAGAATTGATTCAAAAAGCAGCGATTTATAAAACGCAGGCAGCTGAATATATTGAAGGTGGTGTAGCTGGGCAAATTCACTTAGATACCCTAAAACCTTTAGATTTCGGTAAACGACGTGTACAGGTTCAGGTTAAGGGAAATTTCAACCCGGACAACAATGCGCTAGATCTTCAACGCCAAGGTATAGGTTCACGGACAACCGTTAGCTTCGTCGATCAGTTCGAAAGCGATTCAGTTGGTGAAATCGGCGTGTCTGTCGGTTTCCAGCGCGATGACAGAACTAATCCTGAACAAGAGGCAAGAACAGGAACATCGCAGTTTTTATGTCCGATTGACCCAAATGGCGGTATTGGTCAGTTTCGTACAGACTGTGATCAGCAACTAGATGGTGTCGACCCTAATGCGCCCTTCCTTTTCTCCCGTGGTGCAAATTCATTTAGACAAAACATAACGGATGATAAACGAGAATCGTTGTTTGGTGCTATTCAATGGCGCCCTAACGACAAGTTCGAGTTGAACTTGGATTTCCAATCATCTGACCGAGATTTTTCTGAATTCAGAAACGATCTGACATTTACTGAAATTGAACATTTGGATGCCTTTGGGACTAACCCGAATGCCATTCGGGACGAAAATGGTGATCGCATTCCATTGCTTGTCGGAGAAGGTGGTCAATTGTTACAAGCAACAGTTTTAACCAACATCGAAACCTTAAGCTCTTTTGCAGAGCGTATTGAGGAATACGACGGTGGTGGTCTTGGGTTTACTTATAACATAAACGATTCATTGACCCTCTCTGCAGATTTATCCTATTCAAATACGGATCGGGTGGAGAATATTATCCAAACGCGCCTACAGTCTGAAAATGATGATATTAATGGCCTAGATGTGCCTGGTGCAGACAATAATGGTGAAGTGCAGATTGTACAGCGTGTCTTTGACAATGGTTCATTGATACCCACTTATACGTTGCGCAACTTTGACGTAAACGACCATGATGCATTTGCTGACGAGGCCAGAACTCGATTAGATTTAAACCAGTTGCGAAACCATACAATTACTGCATTTAGAACAGATGCAGTATACATTCCGAATATTGACTATATAAAAGGGTTTAAAACTGGCTTTAGATATTCGTTGCAAGAGTTTGATACAATTCCACGTGAAAGGAATGAATTTACTTTTGCAGATGGCGATATTCTCCA
This sequence comes from uncultured Pseudoalteromonadaceae bacterium, assembly GCA_964625615.1. Classification (GTDB taxonomy): domain Bacteria; phylum Pseudomonadota; class Gammaproteobacteria; order Enterobacterales; family Alteromonadaceae; genus M269. The sequence continues at coordinate 5,048 of CAZVDU010000048.1, forward strand.
AGCAAGCCTTCAATGTCGAAATAATGGCTTCCCAGAGCCAGACTTCTTCGATAACGAATCAGGTGGAGCCCCTTTGTTCACCAATATTGATGAAAATGGCAATGTATTGGAAGCTGGTACAGGCAATACCTTCGCAACTTTCGATCCAATATGTCTAGCCAATAACCTTTTGGGTAACTTAAGCGATGATAATGGTAACCCACTCAATATTGATAATTCATTCCCGGTTCTAACGGATGAGCTAAGACAAAACGTTGATTCCGTAGATGTAGAAGAAGAAACCTTGGCATTTTATCTCCAAGCAGATTACGACACTTTCATCGGAGACTATGCGGTAAGGGGTAACCTGGGTGTACGTGTTGTGCACACCAGTGTCGACTCAGCATCATTCCGGGCACCGTTAATTGTTGATGCAACTCGAGATGTCGACCCTGAAACTGGTGAGGAAACCCTCTCCTTTAATAATGTTCTTCCTAACCCAGATGCGCCTATTGAAAGGGTATCTGGCCAGTCAAGTTATACTGAGTTTCTGCCAAGCTTTAATCTGGTCGTTGATGCTTCGGATGAAGTATTGGTTAGGGGCGCGGTTTACCGAACACTATCTCGACCTGATCCTATCGAATTTGGTTTTGGGCGCACCTTCCAAGGTTTGAGCAATGATGATGAAATTCAAAGTATTGATGAATTAGTTTCTACTGTCGTCGCTTCGGGCAACCCATCACTGGATCCACTAACTGCATGGAACTTTGACACCAGCGTTGAATGGTACGCAAACGATGATACGTTACTGTCCCTTGGTTTGTATTATAAGAGTTTCCAGGGTGGATTTGAGAATGTTGTCCAAAATGAAACCTTTACCATTGAAGGCATTCGTGTTGATGGGGCGGTTGATTTACTTGAAGACGGTCCACAAGTCATCAATGCAGATGTAGCCGTATCGCAGGTAGCGGATGATACCAGTACTATTTTTGGGGCTGAAGTTACAGCAACCCATTCATTTAGTTATTTAGATAACTTCCTAAAAGGCTTTGGTTTTAAGTTCAGTTATAACTACGCCAACTCAAATTTTGAATTTGAAGATGCAGATTTTGGTGATCGAATCGAAGACGGTGAGCTTGTTGAAGGTGTCATCCCACCGGCGAATTTGTTCGGTTTCTCCGAACATACATTATTCGGGCAACTTTACTATCAATGGGAAGACTTGAACGTTTCAATAAACTATAAGTTTAGAAGCCACTACTTCCAGCAATTCACTAATCCAAATAACGTGATCCGTTTTGTTGATGACACCGAGGTATGGGAAGCGAGAGTTTCTTATCGTCTTAACAGAAACTGGAAGTTTTCTGTTGAAGCCATCAATTTATTTGATGAGCCACGCAGAGACTTTCGCCCTACTCGTGGAAACCTGAGTCAAGTATTGGTATATGGCCCACGCATTTTTGCAGGCGTTACATATAGGCTTTAATGAACATCTGGAAATAGCTCTATATCGCTTTAATGAAGCGCACTTTTACAGTTAAAAGTGCGCCTATACTCTCTCAGTTCATACCTACCCATCTAATATACTGCTCATTGAAGGAGAGCGCGTACTTCAGACGAGTGAAATAGAACTATCGCAACAACCGATCAGGTCTTTTAAACTCAGTCTAAATTGAGCTTTGACAAGCCGATTACCTGCATTATGTTATTTCGAAAGGCAGCCAACATTTCATTAAGAGCAAGTTCTGTTAAGCCACTTTTTAGGGCCTGTTGATCTTTGCTGTATAGGTTTGTTCTAAAGAAAGGCTTTTTGATCACAGCGTGCACTTGTAGGCTTATGAGTATAAGCCATAAGCCTATAACAAAGAGCAACACGCCACGTAATCAAATTCAAGTTGTTGGTAACAACACAAGTATCTTTGGCTAAAGAAATGCTAACTCTGTATTACGTTCTTTTTTGAACAAAGGTAATACAGAGGCAACTTAAGAAGATAAACGTTCGTTGTTGAGTAAATAACGTTCTCTACTTGCCGTTGATTTACGCTTAAGCTCTTCCATCTCTCGTTTTTCTGTAGCATGTAATAATGCGTCGATAATGCATATAAAATGCTTACGCATTGCCTGTCTAGCTCGAGAAGGATCCCGATCTCGTAATGCGACAGCAATAGCACGATGTTCCTCTAGACGCCCCGCAGGATCAAGCCCGCAAATTGAGTCATAAGATACTTTAATACGAGGAACATCAGCGCGGATGAGCCACAACCGCTCTACCATATCAACCATCGCTTGGTTTTTAGTCGCACGCGCAATGGTCATGTGAAATTCTTGATCACTGTTGTGTCCTAAAGCACCATTCGGGCTCCCTTCGACTCCCATCTGGCTGACAATGACATCGAGTTTATCCAACTCTTCATCTGTAATCGTAGTGGCCGCTAATGCAGCAGCTTCTGATTCTATCAGCGATCGTGCTTCGGTCAGTTCAAAAGCACTGACATCAGGTAGATAGCGAGAAGTGCTCATATGTGGATCTAACACATAGACTCCTGAGCCTGTGCGTATGTCTATCAAGCCTTTCGCCTCTAATGCTATTTCGGCTTCGCGCACAGTCACCCTGCTCACATCAAACTTCTCGGCGAGGTTTCTTTCACCCGGCAATCGGCTTCCGGGTAAAAAATCGCCATCTTTAATAAGTTTGATAATTTGCTGTGCTACCTTATGATATAAGCGTTTATCATTCATATTCGTTTCGATTTAGCCACGTTAGTCATTCATTTTAAGATAGTAAAGGATAGGCTTAAGATAGTAAAGGATAGACTTATACCAATTTAAATACCAATTCCTAAATTAATAACTGATATCATTATGAAATTCATGGGTATATCGGCTGCCTATTCTCTTGTCAAAGAGCTGTTATTTAGTATCCGACACATGTTTAGTATAACTTTTTAGCTCTAGGCTTTATCGGTTATTTTATTGTCAGTAGTAATATCAAGACTATATTAACATCAAGGCGATATACTTTGGTGCTGATTCCACTATTGCTCATCCAGAAGGGCATCTACTGTTATTTTTATAAATAACGTCTTCTAGTCAATAAGCCAACTTTGAGCCCAATCACAAAAAACAGAATAAAACCCATTTCATATTTTGGTACATTCTATTGGTATAACATAAAAATAGAGCGATATGCTGCTAGACTTAAGGCGCTTCTAAGCCAAAACTACGTAAAACAAGGCATTATGTAAGGACTCTGCTTAAACAACAATTAAGGCAAATAGCTCGCGATTATTAGGGCCTGTAGAGGGTACTATTAAGATTTACATGGTACCTTTGTTGACAAGCAGTTTTCCAAGTACTGACCGCCAACTTGACATATACCGATAACACTGCTCAATTATTGTCGATGAGGGGAATCTTTTTCGATCAAAATACCCTCAAATTGAACGTAATTCAGGCTAGATTCACTCTAATAGAGTATACTTGTATACTAGTTGCTAGTCCGTTATATATTTCACATAACTGATGTTACATAAAGCAGCTCAACGTTTGTTGGAACGAGGTATTTATTATGAAAAAATCGGTTATCACATCAGCGCTGTTAGCATCCATGCTCTTTGCCACGCCTTCTATGGCTAACGTAGAGATCGAGTGGGAAGGCTACGAAGACTACAGTGACATACGACCGTCCAATGAATCGCGCAAACGCTTCGCCAAAAGCACGTTCAAAAAGCTCGAGAAATATATGGTTGAGTTGATGGAAGATATGCCCGAAGGTCAAACATTGTCTATGACAGTAACAGATCTAGATTTAGCTGGCAGGGTTCAGCCAGGGAATTCGCCAATATTCGTTAGAGGCGGGTTTATCAATGGCTTCGGCAATACTGCTTTCGGCAGAGAAATAAGAGTTATTGATGGCGTTGATATACCACGCATCGACTTTCAATTTGAATTAGTCGATGAGAATGGCAAAGTTCTACTATCTGGCGATAAAGAACTAAAAGATCTTGGATTCCTTCAAAATGCCATTAACTTTAGACGGACTGATAGATTAAAGTACGAAAAACACATGCTGAAAGAATGGTTTAATCAGGAGTTTAAAGAACTTAGAAAGGCGGAACAGGCATAGTAATACTTGTTCCTATCGCTATATGTAGCCGCAGATAGTCTTTCTGCGGACTACCGCATCTTCTCTTCAAAGTTAGCCAAAGTGAGATGCATCATTTCAACTTTTTTAACGAGCTGCACGAGAGCAGCCTGTTGCTCATCAGAGTTTAAAGGTTCTAGTCCTTCAATATTGTCAGAAAGCTCCTGTACGTAAGGCAAAAACAAGCGGCTTTCGACATTAAATCCGGCATCCTCAACAAATATTTTGCCGTGTTTGCCCATCCCCGATTGTTGTAGCTGTTTTAAACGATTGTCAGCATCGACAGCTTTCCGATAAATGACTTTTAAATTCTGTTTTAAAGATTGAATAACACTTTGCATGAAAAACTTCTAAAGTTTAGGTAATGATTACCGATAAGTAACCGAGAGCGGGTAATTTTGCCTGTTTTCATAACGCATCACAAGTAAGGAGGATCTATGGCACTAGAAAGTGTTGCAGGTTCAGCGGCTGGCGCTTCTTCGGTAGCGCTACGAACAGCACAACTTGCAAACGAGCAATTAGCGGATGTAGGACAACAGACAGTCGAGTTAATCGAATCAGCTGGCGAAGTGGCGCAAAATGCGAATATCTCCGTTGGGTCTAATGTCGATACCTTTGCTTGAGCACTTTTATTGACCTGAGCTCAGGTTTATTAGTTCAAGGATAAAGGTTTAAATCAATCGGCGTTTTACCGGGCTGCCCACCAATCTCTCTCACGAGCTTGGGCACCAAAAAGCCCGGTAAACGTTTTATCATGTCACCAAGAATGGTCTTGGCTATCTCTTCTGAGACATCAAAATGGCTGGTACCTCTGACTTTATCTAACAAATGTAAGTAGTAGGGCAGAATATTTGCCTCAAACAAGGATTCGCTTAATGACACTTGTGACTCAACATCATCATTAACACCTTTAAGCAAAACAGCTTGGTTCAACAAGGTAACCCCTGCATCCCTCAGCAGCTGCATTTTTTCTGCAACAGCTGTATCAATTTCGCTTGCATGATTAATATGCAAAACCATCACAGGTTTCAATCTCGTGCACGCAAACCATTCAATAAGTTCCTCTGTTACTCTAGAAGGAATAACAACAGGTAATCGTGTATGTATTCGGATTCGTTTAATAGAAGTTATTGATTCAATTTGCGCCACTAGCCAAGATAAAAAGTCATCCTTTGCCATAAGCGGATCGCCACCAGATAGAATAACTTCATTGATTTTCGTATCCTGCTTTAAGTAATCAAGAATCTTTAGCCACCCTGCTTTGTTCAAACTATTTCCCGCGTATGGGAAATCACGTCTGAAACAATATCGACAATTTACAGCGCAGCCACCACGCACAATGAGTAACGCGCGACTCTCATACTTGTGCAATAACCCCTCGACCTCATTATTATGCTCTTGTAAAGGGTCACTGATGAAGCCAGGCGCTTCAACGAACTCTTCCGCTACCGTAAACACTTGCTTAAATAACGGATCATTGACCTTGCCCTTTTCCATTCTCTGGGCAAATGGCAAGGGGACTCTCATAGGGAACAAAGTGCGTGCTTTCACATCCTGTAAGAAGTCTTTTGCATCCAATTGCAGGTAATCAAGCAGATCAATCGGATTAACGAAGCTACTAGCCAACTCTTTTTGCCAATCCCTCTCAACTTGTAACGCAATTTTAGGTATCATCTGTTCCAATTAATTTATGTCCTTACATAGCGGCTACTCACATTTTGCGAAAAAGTATACCTAATGGATTCAAAACTGCACACAACCAGTATTGAAGAAAAAAGGCACGTAACGCAAAGATAGAAGCTACCTATGTTCAATGTTTAGAGGAAATCATGGCTAATTTCAGCACAAACGAATTTAAAGCGGGCCTTAAGATAATGCTCGATGGTGAACCATGCAACGTTTTAGAAAACGAATATGTGAAACCGGGTAAAGGCCAAGCCTTTAATCGCGTTAAAATACGTAAGCTGATATCAGGCAAAGTGTTAGAGAAAACCTTCAAGTCAGGCGATACCGTTGAAGGCGCTGATGTAATGGACACTGATCTTGACTATTTATATAACGATGGTGAGTTCTGGCATTTCATGAATAGCGAAACATTTGAGCAAATTGCAGCGGATGAAGCTGCAGTGGGCGAGAACAAAAAATGGCTTGTCGAGAATGACAAATGCACCATTACGCTTTGGAACGGCTCGCCTATAGTTGTCGCACCTGCAAACTTCGTTGAACTGGAAATTACTGAGACCGATCCGGGCTTGAAAGGTGATACTGCCGGCACAGGTGGTAAACCAGCAACTTTGGCAACAGGTGCTGTTGTTCGCGTACCTTTATTTGTACAAACAGGTGAAGTCATTAAAGTTGATACGAGAAGTGGTGAATACGTTTCTCGTGCACAAAAATAAATACCGGTAGCAATATTGGGGTGTCTGTAAGTCAACATCCCAATATTTAACCTTATTCAATGAGCTGGCAACCTAACGCTTCCCTTACACTCATCCAAGAACGTGCAGAGCTCCTTGCACTGATCAGAGCATTCTTTGCTGAGCTAAGCGTGATGGAAGTCGAAACACCTCTTCTATCACAAGCTACAATAACTGATCCTCAGTTGTTCCCGTTTACAACAACATTTGCAGATCCGTCGTCTCCTGAGTCTAAAGAACTTTACCTACAAACGTCACCAGAATACGCAATGAAACGCTTATTGTGCGCTGGTAGCGGAGATATCTACCAATTATGTAAAGCCTTCAGGAATGAAGAGTCCGGGCGATATCACAATCCTGAGTTTTCAATACTGGAATGGTATAGAGTTGGGTTCGATCATCATCAACTAATGGACGAAGTCGACGAGTTACTGCAAGCCATGTTGAACACGGCTCAGGCTGAGCGTTACACCTATCAACAAGTGTTTATGCAGCACTTAGATATCGATCCATTATCCGCCGACCTGAAACTACTCAAGACGCTAGCCAACGCTCATGGATTCGACAATATTGCAAAAGACGAAACCAACCCAGATACATTATTGCAGCTCCTATTTTCACATCGCGTGGAGACTCAAATCGGCCTCACCCGGCCAGCTTTTGTCTATAACTTCCCGGCAAGCCAGGCTGCTTTAGCTCGAATATCGAATGAAGACAAAAGAGTTGCAGAACGCTTTGAAGTCTATTTCAAAGGCGTTGAACTCGCTAACGGTTTTCATGAGCTAAGCGATGTTAAAGAGCAACGCGAGAGATTCGAAAAAGAGCATCGTCAACTTCTAGAGCAAGGGCATCCAACACGTCCATTAGACCATAATTTACTCGGCGCATTAACTCACGGTCTACCAGACTGCTCTGGTGTTGCCCTCGGAATTGACCGATTACTGATGCTTAAAACGACACAAACCCATATTAAAGATGTGTTGACGATGAATATCAGCAATGCTTAAATCTAACGTGAAAATAAATATTATAATTGCGCTCGGAGGGTAGTCCATGGAGCAGGCAACTCGTATCGTTGATGTAGAGTCGTCCTTTCCGCTTACTGAACATTTGCAAATGGGACAGGTTGTCGATGTTGAGATCCAAAATATGGCGAAAGACCGTTTCTACACACGCCTTGTTGGCTGTAAGGATGGTCAATTTATCTTACTGGAACAACCAGATACCAATAAGTATGGCTATGTGCGGGATCAACTCTCAGATTCTGTCGTTCTTGTCATTAGGACAATCTTTGAGAAAACATCAGGTCAAGCTTGCGCGTTCAAATCCATTGTTTTAAGTAAACTCAACCACCCTTCACGGTTACTTTTTGTTAAGTTTCCTGCACAAATAGAAAGTAAGGAATTAAGGCGCGAAGGCCGCACAACAACTAAGATTACTGCAAGAATTTACCACGCTGAAAGTGCCTCTGAAGATCAAAAAATTGAAGGGCATCTGGTTAATATATCAAGCGGAGGCTGTTGTTTTAAGTGCGAAGTCAAAGACACCATAAAGCGCGTTAAAACCGAAACACTTTATATTGACTATGAGAGTGACGACGGTGTGATTTCTGCTACGACAGCCGTTAAATCGCAGCGTAAGGACAAAAATATTCTGACTTTAGGCCTCGCTTTTATTAACTAATAAGGTAGACACATACATACCGATATTAGTCGAGATCCAACGGCTCAGGAGATAGGATAATACCCGTGCTGTCGGCATATAAGTGATCTTCAGGTAAGAATGTGACACCACCAAAATTAACGGCAATACCTAACTCACCAACATCATCACTGGGCGCACTTACCGGGATTGATGCAATACCCATTATACCAATATCCATATCTTCTAGCGTATCAACATCTCTTACGCTACCGTAACAAACAATACCTTCCCATTCGTTGTCTACAGCTAATTGCGCATTACTTGCATCAATCAATGCGCGACGCATAGAGCCACCACCATCAATTAACAGTACCTTTCCCTTGCCTTCATCTTCTAATGTGCTGTCGATGACCCCACGGTCCTCATAGCATTTGATGGTAACGATTTCTCCACCAAAAGAACTTCGTCCACCATAATTAACCATGATGGGTTCAACAACATCGACGCTGTCCGCAAATAAATCACATAATTCGGAAGTGTTGTAATACATAATTAATCTCTCATGATGACTCTACGCGCATGTTGCACTGATTTAGACAAAAATACTACGACAACTGCCTATTGTCACAAAGTTTTCATTGTTCTGTCACCTACTCTTCACATGAACGAACTAACTTATGCCCCGTATAAATAACCACTCAACAACTTCTTATATAGATTGGCCTAATAGCGCCATTACCATTGAGGTAAGCAACATGAGTCGAATGAGTAGGCTTGATAGACATCTTTTTTATTGGTTTTTCAACAAGACAACCGATCAAAATTACAAATTGATAAGGCGTATTTCCTGGACAGGAGACGGCTATGTTTACTTGGTCTTCTGTCTACTGTTATGGTTATTTCAAGCAGAGTATCGCATCATATTCACCTACTCGGCCTTACTCGCTTATACGTTTGAATTACCACTTTATCTGGCACTCAAGAAAACACTGAAGCGCCAACGACCATCAGACTTTTTCGACAGCTTGAATGCTCGCATCAACCCCGCAGATAAATTTAGCCTACCATCTGGGCATACGGCTGCGGCTTTTTTAATGGCGTCACTTATCAGCTATTTTTACCCAATCTTTACCCCTTTTGTATATGCTTGGGCAAGCGTTATTGGCATCAGTCGAATTCTACTGGGTGTTCATTATCCAACAGATGTACTAGCCGGCGCGGTATTAGGTGCTTTGACCGCTATCGCCAGCCTTTCTTTTATCTCATTCGCCTAATCAATCGCTAAATTCACTATGAAAATACTTTACGGTGTTCAAGGGACGGGAAATGGCCATATTTCTCGAGCAAGACTTATGGCAAAATCATTTGCTAAGAGAAGCGATACCGAAGTTGATTATCTCTTCTCAGGAAGAGAACCTAGTGGCTATTTTGATATGGAAATCTTTGGCTCTTACAAAACCTACAAAGGTCTAAGCTTTGTCACCGACAGTGGTACAGTTAATCACGCAAAAACAGTCGGAAAGGCTAAATTGTACCGACTTTGGAAAGATATTCGAAGACTTGATCTCAGCCAATATGACTTGATACTTAATGACTTTGAGCCCATTTCTGCTTGGGCTGCACGGCAACAAAAGAAACCTTCAATTTCAATCAGCCATCAGGCAGCATTCAGTGAAAACATTCCACAAACAGGTAACGGATTAATTGAGAAATTAATCCTTAAATACTACGCCCCAACTGACTTTCGCCTTGGCGTGCACTGGTATCATTTTGGCTTTGATATTATGCCACCCTTCATTGATCATCAACGTGTTAGCAGTGTACTCAAAAACTATCTACTGGTTTACCTACCTTTCGAATCTATTGACGACATCAAAATGACACTTGAGCCACTGAGTGAACACAACTTCGTGTGTTTTCATCCTTTAATAAAAGAGCCAATAATCAATGACAACATATCCTGGTTCCCTCAAAGCCAAATGGCTTTCAGGCAATTTTTACATGAATGCAGTGGTGTTATAACCAATTGTGGTTTCGAATTAACTAGCGAATGCCTGCATCTCGGCAAACGCCTGATTGTTAAGCCGCTGGCGGGCCAGTTTGAACAACTCTCTAATGCAATGACACTGGAACAGCTGGGACTCTGTCAGACAATGGGTTATCTTGATACTGATACCATTGAAAACTGGCTAGAAACACAGCAAAACGCCCTTGTACAATTTCCGCAAGATCCCAACGTATTGATTGACTGGCTATTAAAGAGAAATTGGCATCAAACATCTGAGCTTTGCAAAACACTCTGGCAAAAAGTGACCTTTCCACCAGAGGTTAAACGTAAATTAATGATGATGATGCAAAACTGAGCGAGTATAGGAACATCGGTTTACAGCAATGGACGTTCGATTAATTCATCGGGCACTAACAGTGGATTCTTAGGTAACTCTTCCTGGATTCTTCTACACCATGCAATCACTGTCTCATTCTTTAACAAGGGCGAATCCGCATGCATTCCCATTAAATGCCCTGAGACAATAGTTGGGTAAGCTGACAAATCAGCTAATGAGATACACTCTTCTCCACCTAGAAATGGCCCATCACCTAAATACTTAATAAACTCATCGCAATGCCTCTGACGCATATCAGCGATAGGCTCCTGTAGATCAAGTCCATTGACAATATCAACAATAAAGCCTGCTTTACGAACCGCAATAGGCCATATAAATCTCACATAAGCTTTAAGCGGCGTTGCATTACTGACAGCTCGAGACAACTTCCAACCATTACGTAAAGAATCCCACGTATTTTCCCATTCAACGGCATGGCGAAAGCGACCGGCAATTAATTGATCACTCACCCAGCGATCAATTTCCATGATTTTGTCCGCAGCTTCGTCGGAATACCCCAAAATATTTCGGTCAGCAAACCTATCATTTAACCAAATGCCAATAGCTGTAGAATCTTTTCGCCACTCATCCCCAATAGTCAGCACGGGCACCTGTCTCTGTCCTGTAAATTTGATGCGCTTGGGATCAACAGGATTTACAGGGATATAGGTGTAGGGCAATTGTTTGTAATTGAGGAAGCAAGCCACTTTCATCACGTAAGGACTTGTCGGATAACCGTAAAGCGTGATTTTTTCCAAAGGTCATTCACTTAGATAAGGTACATTAGCCTAAGCATTCCACATTAAATCAATGAACAAAAGCAAAAAAGCCATCTAAACGATGGCTTTTGATGATATTTATTTATAAATATTAAAGAATGAAGCGGCTTAAATCTTCATTATCAACCAACTGTTCTAGGTGATCATTGACATAATTAGCATCGACAACAATTTTCTCACCATGCTTTTCAGAGGCGTCGTAGGAGATATCTTCCATGAGTCGTTCCATCACAGTGTGTAATCGGCGTGCACCAATATTTTCGGTTCTCTCGTTAACCTGCCAAGCTGCATGAGCAATTCGTTCAATGCCATCCTCGGTAAAGTCGACCTCAACACCTTCAGTCAGTAGCAACGCTTTATATTGCTCAGTTAAAGAAGCATTAGGTTCTGTGAGAATACGGATAAAGTCTTCTGCTGTCAGTGCTGTCAGTTCAACACGAATGGGTAGACGGCCTTGAAGCTCGGGGATAAGATCAGATGGCTTAGACATTTGAAAAGCACCTGAAGCAACAAACAAAATGTGGTCTGTCTTAATCATGCCGTGCTTGGTGCTTACTGTTGAACCTTCAACCAGTGGTAACAAGTCACGTTGCACGCCTTCACGAGAAACGTCAGCACCACCAGCATTGCCTTCACGTTTACAAATCTTATCAATTTCATCAATAAAAACGATACCGTTTTGCTCTACAGCATCAATCGCGTTTTGCTTTAGTTCTTCCTGATTCACTAACTTCGCAGCTTCTTCATCAACAAGTAATTTAAACGCATCTTTGATTTTAAGCGTTTTTTTCTTCTTTTGTGAGCCAGATAAGTTTTGGAACATCCCTTGAAGCTGGTTAGTCATTTCTTCCATACCCGGAGGTGCCATAATCTCTACCCCAACTTGAGGTAAAGCAACATCAATTTCGATCTCTTTGTCATCCAATTGGCCTTCGCGCAATTTTTTGCGAAAAGTCTGACGCGTTCCCTTATCTGGCGCGTCTTCTTTCTCGCCCCAAACATTTTCTGGCGGCGGTAACAAACAATCTAAAATGCGCTCCTCTGCCAATTCTTCAGCACGGTGTTTCACTTTCGTTGTTTGTTCTTCTTTGGTCATCTTGACGGCAATATCTGCCAAATCACGAATAATAGTCTCAACTTCTTTACCCACATAACCTACTTCTGTGAACTTAGTCGCTTCAACCTTAATAAATGGTGCTCGCGCCAGCTTCGCTAGCCGTCTCGCAATTTCTGTTTTACCAACACCTGTTGGACCAATCATTAATATATTTTTAGGTGTTACTTCCTGACGAAGCTCTTCATCAAGCTGCATACGACGCCAGCGGTTTCTCAACGCGATGGCAACGGCTCGTTTAGCATCTTGCTGCCCGATAATGTGATTGTCGAGTTCGTGAACGATTTCTCTTGGGGTCATTGCTGACATGAATAATTACCTTTTCTTTAGCAGCGTTTTCTCGTTAACGCTGCTCTTCAATTCTCGTTAAACCTTGTGCTTTAGTAGTCTAAGGTTTCAACAGTCTGACTATGATTCGTAAATACACAAATACTGCCTGCGATAGTGAGGCTCTTGGTCGCTATGTCGTGTGCTGACAGTTCTGTTTCAGCCAGTAAAGCTGTTGCTGCCGCTTGCGCAAAAGGTCCGCCAGAACCAATCGCAATAAGATCTTGCTCAGGCTGAATAACATCGCCATTCCCAGTAATCACTAAAGAGGCTGTCTCATCGGCTACCGCTAATAATGCTTCTAAGCGTCTCAACGCTCTGTCAGAGCGCCAGTCTTTCGCCAATTCGACTGCGGCCTTGGTTAGATGACCTTGATGCATTTCAAGCTTAGACTCAAAACGCTCAAATAAAGTAAAGGCATCTGCCGTTCCACCAGCGAAACCAGCGAGTACTTTGTCATGATATAAGCGTCGAACCTTTCTCGCATTACCTTTCATCACAGTATTGCCGAGTGATACTTGTCCGTCACCCGCAATCACGACCTGATTATTTCTGCGTACTGACACTATAGTGGTCATGTTTAATCCTCGTGGGTATCTAACTTAGTCGTCGTTCAAACCAAGTTTTACATCTGAATAGGCAAGATGTTGGGATTGCTGACGAATTTTCAATGCTTCGCCAGCGTTTTTGTAACTCGCCGCTTACCGTGTCCTAAGTTTTGTTGTTAGTAACGATTATAACGCTCTACCAATCCCATATTCGACAAGTACGGATGCCGCTTTGGCGAATGGCATGACGATCTCTCTCAGCCTGCCTTTTGGATGTGTAGGGGCCTAGGATAACACGATGCCAGCGCCCACTATTGCCATCACTCGGTTTGACTTGGGCAATAAGCCCTAGGAATGCAATTTTCGCTTTCATTTCTTGCGCTTGGTTCTCACGTCTAAAGGAACCACACTGCATCAAGTATGGGCGTTCTCGCGCTTCTTGCTCTCTCGCTTCAACTTCGACACTATATTCAGGTAATGTTTTTATAAATTCCCACTCTTCCTTAGTCATCTCTGGCAACGCATCTTCTTCCTGTGCTTTTGATTCTGCTGTTTTTGCAGCATCTTCCATAGATGACGTTGGGCCTTTGTCTTTTATTGTCCAAAGGAAACCAATAAATCCAACCACTAATACTAGAGTCACAACGATACGTACCCAAGGTAACGCAGGAGAAGGGGGAGGCGGTGCTTTTTTAGTGCCGCGACCACGAGATACATAATCTTTAGGAGCCATGAAAATAAAGCCTATTCATACAGGGGCTGTCGAAAATATTGAAGCGTCGAAAAGCTCAATAACTACTTTGGGTCTTGCTTAGATGCGATTCTACCTCTTGAGCGCTCAGCCTCAAGTGAAACTTAGGAGAAATCTTGCGGGTCAACGTCAATGGACCAACGTACTCGAGACGATTCTGGTATAGCTTCAATGTTTGGCATAAGCTGAGCTACGGCTTTCTGTAGTAAGGACCTTGATGGTGATTGCAAAAGCATTTGCATACGATATTTCCCCTGTCGCCTTTCCATCAGCGCAGGTAGAGGGCCAACCAAGGTTAAATGTTGTACTCTGGGAATATATTGTTTTATTTTCAGTAGAAAGTCAGAAGCAACACTTGCCGTTGTTGCCTGAGCTCTTAACAACACTTGGTAATGAAAAGGCGGAAGCTCGGCGTGCCCACGCTCTTGCAAGGCCAATCGGGAAAAGTGCTGATAACCGTTGTTGATAAGATCTTGTAACATAGGGTGATCGGGGTGGTAGGTTTGTAGCCACATTTCACCTTCACGTTCAGCTCTTCCTGCTCTTCCTGCAACCTGTGTAATAAGTTGAGCAACATGTTCCGTCGCTCTGAAATCAGCACTAAAGAGCGCGCCATCAACATCAAGCAGCACAACCAAAGTGACACGTGGAAAGTGATGACCTTTAGCGAGTATTTGCGTCCCAACCAACAATTGAAACTCATTGCGGTGAATTTGCTCAAATAAGCTATTGAGTTTATCTTTTCCTCTAACGCTATCGCTATCGATCCGTACATTCTGATAACCTGGGAAAAGATTCGCTAATCCCTCTTGCAGTTGTTCGGTACCTTGTCCCAGAGGAACAATCTGCGGGCTTTGACAGTGAGAGCACTGGCTCGGTACAGGTTTTATATTGTCACAGTGATGGCAATGCAGCTTGCGTTGGGCTTTATGCAACGTGAAGCTTCTATTACAGCGTGGGCATTCAGCAACCCAGCCACATTGATGGCAGACAATAGCGGGAGCGTAACCACGGCGATTAATAAATATCATCACCTGATTACCACGATCTAGATGTTGCTTTACCCTCGCAATCATGGCTGCCGATAATCCGTATGTCAGTGGTTGATTGCGAATATCGAGAAGATTGTACTTGGTTTTTACCGCGACTCCAGCTCGTTCGTTTAGGTGTAGATGCCTATATCGGCCTTGCAATGCATTGTGCAACGTCTGCAATGACGGGGTGGCTGTGCCCAAAACCAAGGGAATATGATTATTCCTTGCTCTCATTACTGCGACATCTCTCGCATGGTAACGTAGGCCGTCCTGTTGCTTATATGAATTATCGTGTTCTTCATCAACGATCACTAAGCCGAGTGATTTAAAAGGCGTAAACACAGCAGAACGAGTGCCTATCACGAGGGATAACTCACCTTTTCGTGCTTGTTGCCAAACCTTCATACGCAAAGTGTCATTAACGCCAGAATGGAGCAATCCGATAGACTGACCAAAACGACGTTCAAAGCGACTGACCATTTGTGGTGTCAGGCCAATCTCGGGCACCAGTATCAGTACTTGAGCTTGTCGTTCTAACACAGCTTCTATCGCATTGAGGTAAACCTCTGTTTTGCCACTTCCGGTAATGCCTTCCAATAAAAAGCAAGCATAACCACCAATCGCAGATACGATGGCAGTAATAGCAACACTTTGTTCGATGTTCGCTTTAGGTTTTGCTTCAGGCTCCCAATCTTCATTTATCGGAGTAACAACCTCGTCACGCAAAATGGTTTCTAACCACCCTTTATCTTCCAGTGTTTTAATAATAGTGGAGGAGAAATCTTTCGAGACTGAGTCTCGTATGGTCTCGCCTCCTCTGAGTTTACTTAATAACAACCACTGCTTCGGTGAACGAGTGCAGTCAGTTTTGTTAACCATTAAGCCTTTATCTGTCAGTTTCAAATATTTGACTTGATGCACAATGTTAGCTTCACCTTTCCGCAACTTGGTGGGCAGTGCAGCAGAGTATGTTTCACCCAAGCTGTGTTGATAATACTGACTAACCCAGGACAAGAGCTTTTGTAACTCATCACCAAAAACCGGTGACTCATCCAGCACAGCTTCGATGAATTTCAATTTAGCGTCATCAAAATCACTGTGAGTTTTTATTTCACAAACAATACCTAACAAACGCCTGCGACCAAAAGGCACCCACACTCGTACCCCTTTTTGCAAGGTACAAGCATATTCATCTGATACGCCATAATCGAATAAACGACGCAAAGGCACCGGTAAAGCAACAGACACAATGAGGTCAGACATTCTGGATATAATGCAAAAAGTAGAGTGAAACACACTATTATAAAGAGGTAACCATAAATAGCTTGATCATTTTTAGCTTGATCAAGCAGGCCCATTGCATTATGATGCCGCGCTCTTTTTTGCAGCACATATATATAGTGTGGTGCATTTTATTTAACTGCGTATGGTGGTCAACTTCGGGTTGATTAGCGATACGGCCTTAACTTAGAGGTGTCCCATGAAAGAAGGTATCCATCCTGATTACGCTGAAATTACAGCAACATGTTCTTGCGGTAATGTATTAAAAATCCGTTCAACTGTCGGTAAAGACTTAAACTTGGACGTATGTTCTGTTTGTCACCCTTTCTACACAGGTAAGCAACGTAACGTTGATACTGGTGGTCGCGTAGACAAATTCAATAAGCGTTTTTCTGCTCTTAGCAAAAAATAAAAACGAGCTTATTACAAAAAGGCGCTACTAGCGCCTTTTTTTGTGCCTGCAATATACGTTATGCTGTGACTGCAATACGGTCGGCACGCTGTAGTTCTCAATCACTTGTTAAATTAATTCCTATTGCTAACTGGTCTGACTTGTTGCACTCTAAAGAAACATTCAACATAACTTTGATTAAGTATGTGAATACTTTCTTATCAACGTACAAGATTGCACTTTTTTAGAGTTACTTTTCTCTAGATAAGAATTCATCAAAAATAACGATTAGAGAATGAGGCAGCCATGACAGATTTTCGTCAACAAGCTCTGGATTATCACGCTTACCCAAGCCCTGGAAAAATCAGTGTTGAAATTACGACACCAGCAGAAAGCGTTGATGACTTGGCACTCGCATACAGCCCAGGTGTTGCAGAACCCGTTAGAGAGATTGCCGAAAACCCTGAAGCGGCATATAAATATACAGCCAAAGGTAACCTGGTTGCCGTTATTTCCAACGGCACGGCCATATTAGGTTTAGGCAATTTAGGCCCTTTAGCATCCAAACCCGTTATGGAAGGTAAAGCACTATTGTTTAAACGCTTTGCTGACATAGACTCAGTTGACATCGAAGTCACACATTCAACCACACAGGACTTTATCAATACAGTCGTTAATATCGCCGACACGTTTGGTGGGATTAATTTAGAAGACATTAAAGCGCCAGAATGCTTTGAGATTGAAAAAGCCATTCAAGAGCGCTGCAACATTCCCGTTTTTCATGATGATCAACACGGTACTGCGATAGTGACAGCAGCTGGCATGCTTAACGCCCTTGAAGTGCAAGGTAAATCACTGTGCAATGCCAACATCGTCTGTCTGGGAGCCGGTGCTGCTGCCATGGCTTGCATGGAACTACTCATTACCTGTGGCGCACAACGCGAACGTATTTATATGCTAGATCGCAAAGGGGTAATCCATACTAGGCGGGATAACTTAACGCCTCACAAACAACGTTTCGCAAACAATACTGACAAACGCACGCTTGAGGACGTACTTGATGGTGCAGACGTGTTTGTCGGCGTATCGGGACCGAACTTGCTATCGCCTGAATCGCTGAAACTAATGGCACCCAACCCCGTTATTTTTGCCTGCTCAAACCCTGACCCCGAAATTAAACCTGAACTTGCGCACGCAACACGTGACGATATCATTATCGCGACAGGGCGCTCAGATTATCCGAATCAAGTTAACAATGTATTGTGCTTTCCCTTTATATTCCGAGGGGCATTAGATGTCAGGGCGTCATGCATAAATGATGAGATGAAGAAAGCAGCTGTTGAAGCCATTCGAGGCATTGTAAAAGACCCTGTGTCTAAAGAAGTGTTGGTAGCCAGTAAATCGACATCATTGAAATTTGGTAAAGACTACATTATCCCCAAACCTATGGATCCAAGATTACTGCAGCGAGTTGCTAGAGCAGTGGCGCAAGCTGCTATTGATTCGGGTGTAGCGGCAATAAAAGAGCTTCCAGCAAATTATCTTAGCTAATTTATAGATTGCGAAATAGCGCGAGGCTCCTCGCGCACAATGTTAAATTTCGTTATTCTGGCTCATAATCAGCAGCATCAATACCCATATCCTGCATAAGCTGTCGAGCCTCTGCTGAAATACGGCTCGGGTTATCTTTACGAAGATCATCATCATTAGGCAATGGCTGCCCCGTAAATGCATGCAGAAAGGCTTCACAGAGTAACTCAGAGTTTGTGGCATGGCGCAAGTTATTCACTTGACGGCGAGTGCGTTCATCCGTCAATACTTTCAATACATCTAAAGGAATAGATACCGTAATTTTTTTAACTTGCTCTGCTTTTTTACCATGCGTTGCATAGGGATGAATATACTCACCATTCCACTCTGCCATGCTTTCTTCCGCCTATTTTATCATTCTTAACGTTTTGACAACCCTATTGTAACAAGTAGATCGCCTTATTGGCATTATACAGCGGAATATCGACATAAATAAACGTATAGAGCGCTAAACATCTTGACGGCCAATACAGATTTAATTACATTTAGCCATCTAAACGTCTAGATGTAATTTTGGAGTGATCATATGGTATCTTATGCTCAAGGAATAGATGCTCTCAACCAATCGGTTTCTGAGCTTAGAGATATTTCTGTGTCTTTTGAGTTTTTCCCGCCTAAAACAGAAGCGATGGAAAAGACACTTTGGAAATCTGTCGAACGACTAGCACCATTGAAACCTTCTTTTATGTCTGTCACTTATGGCGCCAATAGCGGAGAGCGCGACCGCACGCATGATGTTGTTAAACGCATTCAAGCTGAAACAGGTATCAACACCGCACCGCATTTAACCTGCGTCGACGCTACTAAAGAAGAGATTGTTAAAATAGCGAAAGACTATTGGGATAGCGGTATCAGACGAATTGTCGCTCTAAGAGGTGATTTGCCACCTAATATCAGTCAGCCAGATATGTATGCATCGGACTTGGTGGCACTATTAAAAAGTGTTAAAGACTTCGATATATCAGTCGCTGCTTATCCCGAAGTACATCCCGATGCGCCTAACAGTCAATTCGATTTGTTGAACTTAAAACGAAAATCAGAAGCAGGGGCTGATCAAGCCATTACTCAGTTCTTTTTTGATGCAGATACGTATCTGCGCTTTCGCGATAGAGCGGCGGCAACGGGCATAGAGTTAGATATCGTACCCGGCATATTACCAGTGACTAACTACAAAACCTTAGTTAAGTTCGCAGGTATGACAAATGTGCATGTCCCTAACTGGTTGCATACTATGTTTAAAGATCTAGACGATAATGACCAAGTGTCTCGTAATCTGATTGGAGCAAACATCGCAATGGACTTAGTTAAAGTGCTAGCAAAAGAAGGCGTCAGGGATTTTCATTTTTACACATTAAATCGTTGTGAATTAAGCTATGCCATTTGTCATATGTTGGGTGCCCGTTCTTAGTGCCATAACCGAATGAGCAAATAACCTAAAATCGCATGAGCAAAAAATTCATCGCCCAAACATAAACATGCTCTAAGGTTATGTAGTACCCTATTCTTATATCAATAGTGGATAGATTTATTTAGGCCCCAATGCATGGCTGAATCAAGAAGAATAACAAAAGAAACACTGATTAGCTTTTCCCACCAAACCTTCGCCGCTTTTAAGATGCTCGCGCATCAATGTAAAGCTGACCGAATCACGGTATCGGCAGGGCATTTGGCCTACGTATCTTTACTCTCTTTAGTCCCCTTTATTATGGTGTTTTTCACCATACTGTCTGCCTTTCCAGCGTTTAAAGATACACGTAGCGAACTAGAGAGTATGATCTTCGACAACTTCGTGCCTCACGCTGGCGGTGTGGTGCAGGAATATGTTGGTGAGTTTGTTAACAATGCATCTCAGATGGGCGCTGTCAGTATATTATCGCTGGTAGTGGTGGCGTTACTGCTGATATCTAATGTCGACAAAACACTCAATCGAATCTGGCAAAAAACACCCGACCGCCCCACTATGTTTACGTTTGCTATCTATTGGATGGTGCTAACCTTAGGCCCTTTGCTCATGGGTTCAAGCTTAGCGATGACCTCTTACTTAGTCAGCCTGACTGCATTCGCTGATGAATATACGCCTGGACTAGGTACGTTAATGTTACGAGCGGGGCCTTTCATTGCTGAACTTGGTGCATTCTTCATTATTTATATGGTTGTTCCAACTGTGAGTGTAAAGCCTAAACACGCATTAGTAGGCGCACTGTTAGCGAGTGTCTTATTTGAATTCAGTAAAAAAGCCTTTGCACTCTATATTAGTAGCTTTCCTTCCTACCAAGTTATCTATGGTGCTATGGCGACTATCCCTATTTTATTTGTCTGGGTGTATTTATCCTGGATAGTCGTTTTGATTGGTGCTGTATTCACCTATGTATTAGGCAAACAAGAAGATGAGTAATACGTTGCTCATTGCCTTTGCGATTGCACTTATTATAGAAGGCCTAGGGCCACTACTATTCCCTAATACCTGGAGAAACTACTTACAACAGCTCAGCACGCTCGAACCTAGTAAAATGAGAAGGATAGGCGGCGTTTTAGTCACTATTGGTGTTGTGAGTCTCTATTTTTTAATAGGTATATAACTCAAAAACACCCCTTATAACGCTTAAAAAGGTCACAAAAGTGCTCTAAAGCGACAAAACAGATGATCGCTTGGTTTTATCTTGATAGAATCGCCGCCTAATTTCCAGACCACTTTTTTTATGGCAAATAACGTTGTTGTTCTTGGCACCCAATGGGGTGACGAAGGCAAAGGTAAAGTCGTCGACTTACTCACTGATCAAGCTAAATATGTCGTTCGCTATCAAGGCGGACATAATGCAGGCCACA
>CAZVDU010000049.1:0-26213 GCA_964625615.1 uncultured Pseudoalteromonadaceae bacterium
GTTTTCACCGGCAAAACCGTTATGTAGGTGAACAGGACCGATAGGTGCATCTAAGAAAGGAATGAAACCTTCAACAGACACTGTACCAACAATGCTTTCTTCCTCTGCATTGATAGTGACATAACCAACACCTGAAATGCCTTCTGCATTAATAACGGGAGGGTTTTCTTGCTGACCTTGTAACTCAGAGCGTGTTACGTCAACGCCACGAGGAACAACTTGACCGCGTATTTCACCACTACCATTTTCGATAGAGTGTACGTTGATATATGCGCCGCCTTGTGCAATGCGCTCAAAGTCGATAGCGTCAATAGCATCAGCTTCTGTGCCTCTGAACGATGTGTCAGAGCCATCTACTGCAAACAATGGCAAGAAGACAGGGCCGTTTTCACCAGCAAAACCATTATGTAAGTGAACAGGACCGATAGGTGCATCTAAGAAAGGAATGAAACCTTCTACAGAGACCGTACCTACAATGCTTTCTTCTTCAGCATTGATCGTCACGTAACCAACACCCGAAATGCCTTCAGCATTAACAACAGGCGGGTTTTCTTGCTGACCTTGCAACTCAGAGCGTGTTACATCAACACCGCGAGGTACAACTTGGCCACGGATTTCACCACTGCCATTTTCTGCAGAGTGAACATTGATGTAGGCGCCGCCTTGAGCAATACGCTCGAAGTCAATGACATCAATTGCGTCAGTTGCTGTGCCTCTGAATGATGTATCAGAGCCGTCAATTGCAAATAACGGTAAGAAGACTGGACCATTTTCACCAGCAAAACCGTTGTGTAAGTGAACAGGACCGATAGGCGCGTCAAGGAAAGGTACGAAGCCTTCAACAGTCACTGTACCAACAATGCTTTGTTGGGCAGCATTCACTGTTACATAACCGATACCAGAAATACCCGGTGCGTTAACGACAGGTGGATTTTCTTGTTCACCTTGCAGTTCAGAGCGAGAAACATCAACACCACGTGGTACAACTTGTCCACGGATTTCGCCGCTGCCATTTTCTACAGAGTGAACATTGATATAAGCTCCACCAACAGAAATGCTGTCGAAATCAATTGGACCGATAGCGTCAACTTCGGTGCCTCTGAATGTCGTTTCAGATCCTGGTATTGCGAATAAAGGTAAGAAGACTGGGCCATTTTCACCAGCAAAACCGTTGTGCAAGTGAACAGGACCGATAGGTGCGTCAAGGAAAGGAATAAATCCTTCAACTGATACCGTGCCAACAATACTGCCTTGTGCTGCATTGATAGTCACATAGCCTATGCCTGAAATTCCTTCAGCGTTTTCAACGGGCGGGTTCTCTTGCTGACCTTGCAGTTCAGAACGCGCTACATCAACATCACGTGGGACAACTTGACCACGGATCTCACCGCTGCCATTTTCAACAGAGTGAACGTTGATGTATGCACCACCTTGAGCAATGCTATCGAAGTCGATTGCAGCTATTGCGTCATTTTCAGTACCTCTGAACACTGTCTCTGAACCGTCAACAGGGAACAGCGGTAAGAAGACAGGACCGTTTTCACCGGCAAAACCGTTATGTAAGTGAACAGGGCCAATAGGTGCATCTAAGAAAGGAATAAACCCTTCAACTGAAACGTTAGCGACGACTTCACCATCAATTGGGTTGACCGTGACATAACCAACACCTGAAATGCCTTCTGCATTTTCGACAGGTGGGTTTTCTTGCAAGCCTTGCAGTTCAGAACGTGTTACATCAACGTCGTCAGTGAACATTTGACCACGGACATGACCTGCTGGATTAGATGTAGTGTGTAAGTTGAGATACCAACCTCCATCAAGGAAGGTTTCTAGATCATTACCAGGGAAATCGGCAAGGGCAGCAATATTGGTGTTAAGTGCGAATACCGTTGGATTGTCGCTAACACGCTCAAACCCCACAAGTACAGGACCGTTTTCACCAGCAAAGCCAGAATGGATATGAACCATTGTTACTTCGTCACCCGTACCGATGTTGTCAGCGGTGACGGTCGCATTAATACTACCCGTTAACTCGTTAACCTTTACCACACCAACCGCAGTAAGAACGGTATCACCCTCAACAACTGGGTTACCGACCTCTTGGCTAGCTTGCATGGTAACGTTTAGCGTACGTAACTCTATAACAGATGGCGTTTCATCAAGCTCTGTTGTTGGCAAACTACTGGCCGGCAAAGAGAAAGCAGGCAATGATGATGCAGGCAATGATGCCGCAGGTAACGTACTTGCTGGTAACGAAGACGCAGGAAGTGATCCTGATGGTAACAATCCCGATTCCAGCGAATCATTTAGAACACCACGAATACTAGCCGGGGGAGGAGGTGGTGGTGGCGGAGGTGTTATTGCAGATGGATCAACCGTAGGTTGGTTGCCACTGTCGCTACTACAAGCGTTAATCAGTATTGCCGTCGTGACAATACCCATAACGCGCGCGACTTTACTTGTTCTAAAAGCGTGCATGATGCTATTCCCAAAAATTGAATGATGTGCCTAACAAAAGCTGCATTTTGCTACTTTGCTAAGTTGATGCCTTAAAAAAACGTGAAAGCTTCGCAGATATTCTTTGTCCTTTATTTAATCAAAGAACATAGACGAGGCTTCACTTGTACCCCTGTAAATGAAAGTATCAAGCTGTATCGCTTTTTATTCATCGGACAGGGTGTGTTAGGAAAGTTATAAAACCTAACTTTGTTACTAAGAGTCGTTGTGGGAAGCGAAGGGTTCAACTGGGTTAGTTAAAAGTTGAATCATAAATAAGATATTTTGTTGTATGTCGGTCGATTTGTTGTAGATGAGCTCTCTAAGAAGTTGAAGGACGGTGCAGAACCTTAGTAGAGAAGTCTATTACGGGTTCGTTGAGTGAGTTGACAGAGAGGTAATGTTAATTTGTGAAGGTTGGCGGCTAATTTTATAAGTGAGTACTTGGTTAACTGTTGGGAAACCAGCGTTGTGGTTTGTTTCTGTTACAGGCTCATTTACTCCTTTAAGTTCAACTCAACTAAAGACAGTGCTAGAGTTTTGCCTTTGCATACAATACTCGGAATTAAGACCTATGAAATTTAGCCGCAAATCTCTTACTGCTGTTATTACTACAGCAATTACTGTCGGTTTTTTATCAACCGCGCATGCAGAATCAGTCGCGTTTAAAAATGTTACTTTGGTCAATATTGATGGGCAAACGCCTACAGGTCGTCAAACGGTGCTTATAGAAGATGATCGTATTGTGGCAATTGGTGCATCTTTGAAGCTTCCAGCTGATGTAACTATCATTAATGCCGATGGGCAGTATTTACTTCCAGGCTTTGCAGAAATGCATGGTCATATCCCACAACAAACGGCAGGTGAACAAGCGATCAAAGATACTTTGTTTATGTATGTTGCTAATGGCGTAACAACTGTACGCGGTATGTTAGGCGGGATAGGTCAGCTTGATTTACGAGAAAAAGCAAATAGTGGTGAGCTTATTTCACCAACCCTTTATCTTGCAGGTCCCAGCTTCAGCGGGGGTTCGATTAACTCAGTTAAACAAGCGACAGTAAAAGTTGAACGCCAAAAGAAACAAGGTTGGGATTTACTTAAGATCCATCCTGGATTAACGCTTGAACAATATGAAGCTATGGCCTCGAAAGCAAATGAACTTGGTCTCGACTTTGGCGGCCATGTACCTGCAGAAGTTGGTTTAGACAATATTCTTAAATATAAACAACGAACGGTTGATCACCTAGACGGCTATGTCGCCTATATGGGTGGGGAGTCAACTTTAATCAGTGATGAAAAGCTTAATCAGGCGGCTAAACGAACAAAAGATGCTGGTGTGGGCGTTGTACCTACCATGGCCTTATGGCGCTCACTCTTGAATGCCGGAGACTTGGAACAGTTACAAGCACAACCTGAGCTACAATATATGTCTAAAGCAACAGTTGACGGGTGGACGAATTACTACACAACACCACGTAATACAGATTTCCTAAGAAGTGAAGACCCTACAGTAAGAAATGAAAATAGAATGCGCCTACTTAAAGCCATGGATGATGTCGGTGTAGAAATCTTATTTGGTACTGATTCACCGCAGGTCTTTTCTGTTCCAGGCTTCTCTATCCATCGAGAAATAGATGCGATGCAAGAAGCTGGTATGAGTAATCGTGCTATTTTGAAAAGTGCGACAACAGCAGCGGGTGATTACTTTGGCGACAAAGATAAGTTTGGCTCCATCAAAGTGGGCTATCGGGCAGATTTGATGCTAGTTAACGACAACCCTATTACACATATGGACACGCTGAAATCACCCATCGGTGTGATGACAAAAGGCCACTGGTATACTAAAAGTGATATCGACAATGAGTTAAGAGCTATTGCAGAGAGGGTTAAGGCAAATTAGCCAATATTTACATATATGATATTTGAAAATGCAGTTGTACTCATCACTGGCGCTGGCTCAGGTATTGGCCGAGAGTTTGCTATTGCCTTAAGTCATCGAGGCGCCAAGGTGCTGGTCACGGATCTTGATGTTAATTCTGCTAAAGCAGTTGCCCTCACTTGTGGTGATAATGCTGATTCAGAAGCCTTGGACGTATGTGATGCTGAAGCTTTTAAGCAATGTGTTAGTCGATTGGTGAACAAGCACGGTCGTATTGATTTCTTTTTTAATAACGCTGGGATTGGGATCGCTGGTGAAGTCTACGAATTGCCATTGAGCGCTTGGGGAAAAGCAGTTGCAGTGAATATCCAAGGTGTTGTAAACGGTATCCACTTTGTTTATCCCTTCATGAAAGACCAAGCATCAGGTCACATTATAAATACCGCATCTATGGCTGGCCTCTCTCCCGTTCCTTTGTTAACACCTTATGCAATGACTAAACATGCGGTTGTCGGGTTGAGCCGCAGTTTACGTGCTGAAGCAGCTAAGTTCGGGGTTAAAGTGAGTGCGCTTTGTCCTGCGGCAATTGAAACACCGCTTCTTGAAAAAACTGAAATTGATGGTTTGCCAGTGATGCCGTGGATACCTGATATTCGACGCTATCTCACAAGACTGTCTGGTAGACCATTTCCAGTAGAAGAACTCGTACGAGAGGCATTAGATGGTATTGCAAAAAATAAAAGTTTGATTGTTGTCCCTAGAAAAGCTCGATTTTTGGCGACGCTTGCACGCTTTTTTCCATCTTTGAATGACATTATTGTGCTGAAAGGTGCAGAAGAAGAACGGCGGCACCGTTAGTTTTTAGAACGAAGAACTTGGGTCGATTACTTATGAATACGTATGTACTTTTGATTCTGATGTTTGTGTGATTGTAACGCCTTGAGCAATGTATTAACTGCGTGTAGGGTATATAACTTTTCAACTTCGTAATTTAGCGATAGAGAATAATAAGAATAAAGGGGTTTTGACGAATGGGCAGTAGCACAATTCAGGCGATAATTTTTTTCGCGTTAACTGGTTTGGTTGGCTTGATCACCTACATCAAATGCAAGAATTACAAGCGAGATAGTAATGACAGTAAAGAGTATTTCCTAGCCGGGAACTCGCTTACCTGGGGTTTTGTAGCTGGCTCAATTCTTTTGACGAATATCAGTGCCGAGCAAATTGTTGGAATGAATGGCGCTCAGTCTCTTTTGGTAGCTTGGTGGGAAATTGGAGCGGCTATTGGCTTAGTGATCCTTGCACGCTATTTGATCCCGATGTATTACAAATATCAATGCACAACGACGACTGAATTGCTTGAGCATCGATTAGGCGATGCTGGAATTCGTACTATGGTGTCTGTGCTGTTCCTATTTGGCTATATGTTTATTCTTTTACCTGTTGTTTTGTACACGGGCTCGTTGTTTATGAAGTCTATGTTCGGCTTATCTTTTTCTGTCACCACTATTGCTTTGATATTTGCAGCAGTTGGTTCTGTATACGCTATTTTTGGTGGGTTGAGAGCTATTGCTATTTCAGATACTTTCAATGGCATAGGCTTATTAATTATGGGTATCGCCGTGACTTTATTTGCACTTAGTGCTATTGGTTTTGATTTGTCTGGGATCCCTGTAGAACGTATAACACTTATTGGTAGTAATGATTCTGATATTCCTTGGCATACTCTGCTGACGGGTATGGTCTTTATCCAGGTTTTTTATTGGGGAACCAACATGGTGATCACCCAAAGAGCGTTAGCCGCTAAGTCAGTTGAAGAAGCCCAGAAAGGTATCTACGTAGCTGTGGTCTTCAAGTTACTTATTCCTCTTATTGTTGTGTTACCAGGGATTATTGCTTTTAAGCTCTACGGTGATGTGGGTGATGTTGCCTATGGGAAACTCGTTGGTGATGTAATGCCGGCTTGGCTATCAGGGGCGTTTGCTGCTGTTATAGCAGGGGCTGTTTTATCCAGCTTTAACTCTTGCTTAAACTCAGCGTCAGCACTGTACACCTGTGACATACACCAGCATTATTTCAACCAAAACGCTAATGTGAAGTATGTAGGGCAGATCGTTGCGTTGGTTTTCGCGGTTGTTGCCGTGGTATTAGTGCCTGTTTATGAACAATCAGAGAGCATTATTGATCTGTTACAAAAGCTCAATGGTTTATACAGTATGCCTGTAATGGCTGCTTTTTTAGTCGCAATTCTGTTTAAAAATGTACAAGGTAAAGCAGTGAGATTTGGGCTTGTCTTTGGTGCATCGCTTTATGCGATTTTCACCTTTGTTTGGTCACCTTTGCACTATATACATCTCATGTTTGTGACTTTGGTACTAACCATAGTGGTATCTTTAATCGTCAATAAGTTCTTACCACCTAAAGCTCAATTAGCCTAACGTGTAAAACGCACTATGTGACAACTTATTATTGCGAAGAAAAACAAGCCCTAGTAACACTCAGCAATCTTGCAGAATATCTTATCGGGGATTCTTATTAGACTAGGGCAAAGGCCAGTGACTCTTACCTGAAATTTGGGGTTAATTAGCATATCTGCTAATAACAACTATGATTGTAGGAAGAATGAACGTAATGCGCAAAAGAGTTGTAGCGCACGCCTGACATAGGAATCTCATCGCGTGGCCTACAACTACAAAAAGTATCAACTTCCTGTCAGTGTTCTAATGATACTCTTACTTACAACGTCATTTGTTTTCGTACCCTCATTAGAATCTCAAACAAGTAAACAAACAATTCGTTATTGTGCCGATCCAGATTGGATGCCATTCGAGGGGATTATTGATGGCAAACATCGTGGCATAGCTGACGAATATGCATCGATCTTTACGCAACTCATTGATTATGATTTGCAACTTGTACCAACATCAAGCTGGCGTCAAACGATGGCATTTTTGATATCTGGCCGTTGTGACATCACTCTGTTGATAAACCGTTCTGAGGAACGAGAAAAGCAACTCCTCTTCTCACGTCCTTATTTTTTTGGACCTAATGTTCTCGTCACTGATAGGAAACAAGCGTTTATACCTGATCTCAGTACTATTGGTGATTTAACACTAGGCGTTGTTGAGGGATTTAGACTTGTTGAAGAAGTGCAACGTTACCACCCTGATATCGATATTTCTTTGGTTTCAAGTGAAGTTGAAGGGTTACAAAAGCTAGATGATGGCGACATTGATGTTTATGTCGGTTCATTATTGACAGTGAATGCGAGACTCAGAGAACTCGGGTTATCATCTCTCAAAGTGAATGGTTGGACCGCAATCCAAGACGAGCTCAGGGTCGGCATTATTAAATCAAGACCTGAACTAACTAAGGTATTTAACGACGCTATCGATAAAATAAGTACGCGGCAGCACAATGATATATTTAATCGGTGGAGTAATTCCCAAGTTGTCAAGGAAACTGACTACAGCCTAGTGCTAGTGATTGTTGCGGGTGTGTTTATTTTTATCGTGATAATGATTTGGCGATATAAAGAAGTGTTGCGGATTAAGGCTATTTTACAGGGAAAGAACGAACAGCTAGAGCTTGCCCAAGCTGATCTCATTAAAGCAAATGAGGATCTGGAGTATTTATCATTTCATGACAACTTAACGGCTCTTTATAACCGACGTTACTTTATGACGACGTTAAAACATCATTTTGATGATGCATTCAGGCAGAACAAGCGTGTTTCTTTAATGATGATTGATATTGATTACTTTAAAGCTATCAATGATCGTTTTGGACATACTGCCGGTGATGATGCTTTGAAAGAGTTAGGTCGTGTCCTTTCTAACACGATCCGTGGTGGCGATATTGCTGCTCGTTGGGGTGGAGAAGAGTTTGCTGTGTTCATGCCGTCAACGAATAGACAAGAAGCTTTGTATTTGGCTGGCCGTATTCAGCAAGTTTTGGAAGAGGTAACGTTCAAAGTTGTGAATCGATTGACCGTGAGTATTGGTGTCTCAGAATATGATGGTGAAGATACGATCAAGAGTTGGCTGGATCGTACTGATCGTGCTTTATATAAAGCTAAAGATAAAGGACGAAATTGTGTTCATTTCGCTAAATTGTCTTAGTCGTTAGTCGTATTGTTTTCTCTTTTCATTAAACCTAGTAAATATTTGCTGTCTAACATTTGCATCAAAATGATAAATTCGCTTAGATCATTCATCGACAGTAAATTTAGGAAAAACTATGGGACTTAATGTCTACCTTTCTGGTGAAATACATACAGACTGGAGAGATCGTATTATAAAGGGTTGTGAAGACAGTGAATATGCATTTTCATCAGCTGTTACGGATCATGACGCCAGTGACGCTGCTGGCGATCTGTTGGGGCATGAAGAAAAGAGCTTTTGGCGTGATCATAAATCGGCAAAAGTGAATGCGATACGCACCAAAAATCTGATTGAGCAATGCGATATCGCTGTTATTCGTTTTGGAGATAAGTACAAACAGTGGAATGCTGCGTTTGATGCGGGCTACTGCGCTGCATTGGCGAAGCCTTATATTACGCTCCATAGTGAAGATATTATTCATCCACTTAAAGAAGTTGATGCAGGGGCTCTTGCTTGGGCGACAACTACAGAACAGGTGGTAGAAATTTTGAAATACGTTATTAGTGAATCATAAAACCCAACGTCATTAACAGATATTACGTAGCGACATTTTTCTTTACAAATCTGAATTTGTTATCTTGGTTGTGTCTGTTAATTTGTTGTTATTAAAAGAAAACAATAAGGACACCTCATGCTATCCATTTCGAATGTATCTAAAACCTACGGCAACGGCGTTAAAGCACTTAATAACGTGAATCTAGATATTAAAAAAGGCTTGTTTGGCTTGCTTGGCCCTAACGGAGCAGGCAAATCATCACTGATGCGAACAATCTCTACACTGCAATTACCCGATGAGGGAAACATAATGTTCGGTGATATCAATGTGATTGAACAACCTAACGCACTTCGTCAAACTTTGGGTTATTTACCGCAGGACTTTGGTGTTTATCCTCGGAATTAGTGCATTTGATTTGCTCGACCATTTGGCGATACTGAAAGGACTCGCGAACGCTAAGGAGAGAAGGGAAGTTGTCGACGGGTTGTTAGCGCATACGAATTTGTTTCAGCATCGTAAAAAGGCCGTTAGCGGATATTCAGGTGGTATGCGGCAGCGCTTTGGGATAGCACAAGCACTGCTTGGGGATCCAGATTTGTTGATTGTCGATGAACCTACTGCTGGACTTGATCCCGAAGAAAGGAATCGCTTTCATAACTTATTGGTAAGTTTGGGTGAAGAAAAGGTCATTATCTTATCTACACATATTGTGGATGATGTTTCTGAGCTTTGTAGCAAGATGGCGGTTCTCGGTTCTGGGCAGATCTTACTTGAAGGTAACCCTATCGAAGTAACAGAAGAGCTGAGTGGAAAGATTTGGCGTAAGTCTGTCGCTGTAGACGAAGTTGAAGAGCTAGAAAAGAGCTTAAAAGTCATCTCTAAACGTTTATTTGCCGGGCAAACTGTTCTTAATGTGTTAGCTGATGAAGCACCAGAGGGCTTTGAAAGTGCGCCAGCGAACTTAGAAGACGTGTATTTCTCTACTTTACATCAATCACGCACTGAGCAACCTAGCTCAGCAGCAGCGTAGAGGACACGTCCATGTTTACAAAAATGCTCGCGTTTGAATGGCGGTACTTTACTAAACAACCGTCTTTTATTGTCACCAGCCTGGTATTCTTTCTATTACCTTATTTAGCAATGTCGACACCGAACGTGCAAATTGGTGCGGGAGGTAACGTTAATTTTAATAGCCCGACGGCTATTGCTCAGACCATATTTATTCTTGGTATTTTCGCCATGTTCTTGGTGGTCAACTTTGTTTCTAATACTGCTTTGCGTAATGACAGCAGTAAGATGGCAGAGATTGTATATGCTAAGCCTCTCTCTCCATTTAGCTACTTACTAGGGCGCTTTATAGGTGCCTACTTAGTATGCGTCACCGTATTTGCGATGGTGCCGCTGGGGATCTTTATGGGGTCAATTATGCCCTGGGTAGATGCTGAAAGAATAGGTCCTAACAGTTTCAGTTATTATGTAACGCCGTTTTTTACGTTTTCGATTACGACAATCTTTGTACTTGCCAGTGTTTTTTATGCTGCAGCACTGAAATTCAGAAGTGTAATGGGCGTATATATAGTAGCTCTTGGGTTATTTATTCTCTATATAACATCTGGGCAGTTACTGAACGATCCGAATTATCGAACGATAGCCGCGCTTACTGATCCGTTTGGTTTGCGAACTTTTGGTGATGTCACTCGCTATTGGACGCCTTTTGAAAGGAATTCCGAAGTCGTTAGCCTGAGTGTTGATGTTGTTTGGCAAAACCGGCTTATATGGCTAGGGTTTGGTGTGGCTGTTCTCATACTTTTCGGTGGATTAGGAAAGGCATTGAAAATTTATCGTCCAGTAGAGAAGAAAAATAAGAAAAACAAGAAAGAAGAAGCAATACCGCTAGGTAATGTTATCAATGTTAAAGGTACTTCATATCTTGGGTGGAACCACTTGGTTACGCGTACCAAGTTTGAGATCAAGCAAGTTGTTTTCAGTCCTGCTTATTTTATCCTATTAGCGTTTACCAGCTTCAGTTTAATCGGTTCATTGATTAGTCCCTCTCAGTTTTATGATGTGCCTAATTGGCCATTAACCCAGACCATGGTCCAGTTAATCCAAGGTAATTTCCAGGTTATGATGATTATTATCATCACCTATTACAGTGGCGAATCTGTATGGCGTGAGCGTGGTGTTGGTATGGGTGATATTGTTGATAGTATGCCAGTGTTCAATTTAACCTTTTGGCTGTCTAAGCTCATTAGTGTGTGTTTAGTTGTTCTAGCAGTATTTGCTTTTGGGATGTTGGTGACTATGGGGTATCAAGTCATCAAAGGCTATGGGGCAATAGAGGTAGGGCAGTATTTATTTAGCCTGCTTTATTTTTACGCTGTTCCTTGGTTTATGTTAGTTGTACTGGCCTTTTTCTTCCAAGCGCTGAGTCCTAATAAATATATCGGTATGCTGGCAACTGTTGGCTTTTTCTTTGTATCACTTGTCTTTAATCAGATCGGTTTAGAACACAATTTATTCAACTTTGGTGCGTCACCATTCTTCCAATATTCTGATATGAATGGTTATGGTTGGTTTATTCAAACACAGTCATGGTATACGGTTTATTGGGGAGCGTTATGTATTGTCTTAGGTGTGATTAGTTACGGGCTATGGCAACGTGGCCCTCAAATGGCGTTGAAAGAAAAGTTCAGAGTTATCGGTGCTAATGTCGGAGGACCTGGCTTACTAGCCGCTTATGCTGGGGCAGCAATTTTCATTGGATCTGGAGGCTGGATATATTACAACACCTCGGTTTTAAATAATTTCGTAAAACGGGATGCAGGTTTGGATTTGCAATCTGAGTATGAGAAGACGTTTGCGGAGTTTGAGAATGCACCGATACCAATTATCACCGCGGTTGATACTGTAGTTGATGTTTATCCTTATAAACGCCGTATCGAATCAACAGCAACGTTAGAAATGGTTAATCGCAGTGATAAGCCCATATCACGTTTCTTAGTGAACTTACCGCAGTTTAGCCCTGTGAAAGAGCTGAACATCGACGGTGGTACCTTGGGTAAAATCGATGAGAAGTTTAATATTGCCTGGTTTGAGTTTGAGCAACCCATGCAACCTGGAGAAACTCGTAAAGGCGAAGCTAAGGTTGTAAGACAGCATGAAGGCTTTAAAGATAGAGGGGAAGATACAACGCTAATTGCTAATGGCACTTTTATCAATAATGCGGAACTCTACCCAAGCTTCGGGTTTAACCAAGGGCGTAAGATTGTTGATCAACATGAAAGACGGAAACGAGACTTGCCGCCACCCAAAAGAGCTAATCCGATTGATGCTGAAGAGTTCTATACGGACAATTTCTTTGGGCAAGGTGTTGGCTTAGTCGATTTCAGTGCGACGGTGTCGACCGTTTCTGACCAAATGGCTATTGCACCGGGTTACTTGCAACGTGAATGGCAAGAGAATGGACGCAATTATTATCGTTATGAAATGGATGCACCAATGATTAACTTCTTTAACATTATGTCAGCGAAGCTAGCAGTGAAAAAGGAGTCATACAAGGGTGTTAATATTGAGGTCTATTACCATGATACTCATGACTGGAATGTTGATCGTATGATGGAAGGTGTTCGCGATTCCATTGATTACTTCACTGATGAATTTGGGCCTTATCAGCATGATCAAATGCGCATTATCGAATTCCCAGGTTATCGTAGTTTCGCACAGAGCTTCGCTAATACGGTCCCTTATTCTGAACGTATTGGGTTTATCAGCGATATACGTGATCAAGGTAATATCGATCCTGTCTACTATGTCACGGCACATGAAGTCGCACACCAATGGTGGGGACATCAAGTAGGCGCTGCCAATGTGCAAGGTTCAGCTATTATATCTGAAACGCTATCGCAATATAGCGCGCTCATGGTGATGGAACGTAAATATGGTGAGTCTAAGATGCGTAAGTTCTTAACTTACGAGCTTGACCGTTATTTACAAGGGCGTACTACTGAGCTCATTGGCGAACAGCCATTGATGCTCGCTGAAAATCAGGCATATATACATTACCGAAAAGGCTCCGTAGTGATGATGTCGTTGAAAGACAAACTCGGTGAAGATAGGTTAAACCGAGCATTAAAAGGCATGATAAATGACTGGAAATTCCGGGAAGATCTCTATCCAACAACGAAAGATTTGATTGCTAAGTTTAAGCAGGAAGCAAATGCCGATGAATCATCTTATATTGATAGTTTGTTCAAAGATATCACTCTGTATGATCTTATTGCTAAGAGTGCAACATCTGAAATGAATCAGGATAACGAGTATACAGTGTCACTCGATATCTCAGCTGCACGTTATGTTGCAGATGGAAAAGGGAAGGAAGAAGAAGCACCTCTTGATGAATGGGTTGATATCGTTTTATTCAGTAATGATCCTGATAATTTCGCTGGGGATAACGACATTATTTATCGTAAAAAGCATAAAATTGTTAGTGGTGACAATACGATAGAGATAACAGTGGATAAAGAACCTAAATTTGCTGGCGTCGATCCTTTCGTTCGCTTTATTGATCGTGAGACTGGTAATAATATATTGCCTGTTTCAGGCTAAATTCAATAGTTATTGAATAATGAAAAGGCAGCTTAAAAGCTGCCTTTTTTCTTATGCTCCAGCAAATCGCTTAAAGCAGTTTTAGGTTTTAATACCAAACAAATACAATGATTGGTGTAGGCAACTCCTAGAGTCGCCTTTAGCCATTATTTCTGAGTGCTATCTAACACCTTTCAACGGTAATGTGCCTGGGATCCAGCCAGATTCAGCACCATGTAAGGCTTTTTCTGCGGCGACTACATCATCATTAAGGCTCGTTATTTCGGCATATGCTCTAGCGTAACCTTCACTTGCTCGCTCAAACCTGAGTTTTTGCGAAGGCGTTATTGGACCTGTTCCTTCGCTACGACTCCATAGCAGATAACCCATATAGCCCGTTACACTAGTAGGTGTTGGTTCAGAGCGGCTGGACACAACACTGTCTCCTTCGAACGATAGCCTGATCTCAGCAAGTGTTCTACGCATGGCCTCTGCCTTGCCTAGCATATTTTGATCAGCTTTTAACGTTTCAGTTGTTGCTGCAACGATAAAGTCGATACGTTTTTCAAGCTCATTTAAGAAGCGAGAAGCACCGGATATAGCCTTATTCAAACGACCTGCTTTCATATCAAAAGCTAAATCACCTTGACGATCATTGCTCGGGAAGGTTCTGTTGTCGATAGCGGCAACTTCGAAGCTTTGGTTTTGGCCGTAATCTGTTTCAATGCCATCTACGAACTTAGACAAAGAAACTTGATAGGTGCCAGGGACAACTAACGGACCTGAATCGTTTTCTCCGTTTGCGTTGATCGGATCAAAACCTGGATAACGCAAATCCCATTGTATTCGGTTAAAGCCTTTTTTAGCGGCTGTTGGTATGCGCCTAACTAAATTACCGTCGGCGTCACGGACGGTAAATATGAGTTTCGATTTCGCTTCTAAATCTTCTTCTTTTAGCTCATCCCAAGTAGGATAAAAAACATCTTTGCCATCTTTAATCAATGCTTTTTCTTCTTTTTGGCGCTTCGCTTTTAGAGATGTAAATTCTTCACTGACATAATAATTAAAGGTCGCACCATATTCGGGATTTTCAGCAATATAGAAGTCAGCACCTTGCATCGACTTACCTGGTAAGCCGAGAGGGTTGTATTCTACAAATTGAAGTGCTTTTCTAATCGGGAACAAAGTTGCATCAGACTTTTTAACGTCAGCCGCGTTTTGTCTCAATGGTGTATAGTCGTCAAGTATGAAGAAGCCACGTCCGAAAGAAGCTAGGGCAAGATCACTTTCACGCCTTTGTATTTCAATATCTCGAATGGCGATAGTCGGAATGCCCGATTTCAACTGAACCCAGTTTTTACCGCCGTTTTGTGTGAAGAAGACACCAAATTCTGTGCCAGCGAAGAGGAGATCTTTATTCACGTGATCCTGTGCGATGGTATACACAGTGCCACGGTTTGGTAAATCGCCTGTGATATTTACCCACTTTTTGCCTTTGTCGTCTGTACGAAATACATAAGGTTTAAAATCCCCTTTTTTATGATTATCAAAGGTGGCAAAAAGAGTGTCGGTGTCAAATAATGATGCTTCTAAATCACTGACATAAGCGTTTTCTGGAGCTTGCTTCGGTAATTTGGTTTTACGCCAGCTCTCACCGCCGTTATCCGTAACTTGAATCAACCCATCGTCAGAGCCTGAGTACAAAAGGCCTTCTTTTATGGGGGATTCTGTTAAGGCGATAACCGAACCGTAGAATGAGGTCGAGCGGTTTTTAGCAACAGTATCGACACTCCATACCTTATCCATAACTGGGAGTTTATTACGATCTATATTTCTGGACAAATCACCACTGATAGCAGTCCATGATTCACCTCTGTCATCACTTTTAAATACACGCTGTGATGCGTAGTACAGGCGTTCATTATTGTGAGGACTTATCATTAGCGGAGAGTTCCAATTAAAACGCTGAGCTTCATTGACGTCCGGTGATACGGGTTGAATTTGCATTTTTTCGCCAGACTGTTTGTCGTAACGTGCTAAACCGCCGTATTGGAACTGAGAATAAATGATATTTGGATCTTCCGGATCAACGACTGTTTTAAAACCATCGCCAAACTGTGTGTATAACCAATCGCTATTGCGAATGCCAGAAGAATGGGCTGTTCTATGAGGGGCGCCTAAACTGGCATTATCTTGCGTGCCCCCAAAGACATTATAAAAAGGATAGTCGTTGTCGACAGTCACTTTATAAAACTGAGTCAGTGGCATATTGTTTTTAAATGTCCAATTGGCAGCACGATCCCATGATTCATATACACCACCATCATTACCATTGAGTAAGTGATTCGTATTATTTGGATCTATCCATAATGCGTGGTTGTCGACATGTTTGTTGCTTTCACCAGCACGTTTGAAGTTTTTCCCACCATCTTCCGTCACCATCATGAAAGTATCCATTGAGTAGACGCGGTTTTCATTATGCGGATCAACAACTATTTCTTGGTAATATTGCGGACTACCTGATACGTAATCGCTCTGCTTTTTCCAGCTTTCACCGCCGTTTGTTGATTGGTAAAAACCGCTTTTGCCTTCTGCTGCTTCAACAATGGCGTAAACCTTACTGGAGTTACTCGGAGCGACAGCAATACCAATACGACCTAGATCAACACCTGGAAGTCCTTTATTAATCTTGTTCCAGGTCTTTCCACCGTCGACAGTTTTGTATATCGTTGATTCTGGACCACCGTTAATTAACGTCCAAATATGACGCCTACGTTGATAAGACGTTGCATAAATGACATCAGGGTTGCTTGGATCAAACACAATATCGTTGATACCTGTGTGCTCACTGATCTCTAGAACGTTTTCCCATGTTTTACCACCGTCTGTGGTTTTAAAAACTCCACGGTCACCGCCTTTACTCCAGAGTGGGCCTTGGGCTGCAACATAGACAGTGTTTGATTGGCGAGGGTCAACTAAAATGCGACCTATGTGCTCGGAATTCTTTAAGCCAACATTATTCCAGCTTTTGCCGCCATCTACTGATTTGTAAACGCCGTCACCATAGGCAACTGAACGCTGAGAGTTGTTCTCCCCGGTTCCAACCCAAACAACACTGGTGTTGTTTGGGTCTAGTGTTACATCACCTAAAGAGTAGCTAGCCTCGCCGTCAAAGCTTGTTTCCCAGGTTACACCTGAGTTGGTTGTTTTCCAAAGTCCACCAGAAGCAGTTGCAACATAGTATTCAGCTGGGTTAGCAGGGTTCACCGCGAAATCGCTAACTCGACCACCAGTAACAGCAGGGCCAATATTACGTAATGATAGGTTTTTGTATATCTCAGCGTCGGCTTTTGATTCATCTGAATCTTGTGCATGCAGAGCAGGTGATAAAGCGGTACTTATTGCGAGCGATAAGGCTACAGCTAATGGAGAGAGTTTAATCATGAGGTTCCTTAGAGATCCATTGGAGTAATTGGGTATTATTATTTTCATCACTTAGGTTATACCAAAATCGATAAATTTCTAGTTGTCCCGGTATGGTAATGCTTCTATGCATTTGTGCAGAAAAGTTGACTGAAAAGGTGAGTTTTGTGGGTATAATGATCTGATGATAAACCTTTCTGCATAGCTCTTTGTGTATTCATGTCCATTATAGAAGTTTCGAATCTGTCCAAGACCTTTGATGTTAATGGTACAAATCATGTTGTGCTTAACGATCTAAACTTTAAAGCAGAGCAAGGTGAGTTTCTTGTCGTTGTCGGTGCTTCCGGGGTAGGTAAGTCTACATTGTTACGCATAATCAGCGGTTTAGATAAGCAAGATACTGGAGATGTCATATTCGACGACGAGGTTGTTAATCAGCTGCCGGCCAACCAACGCAATGTAGGAATGGTTTTTCAATCTTTTGCTTTGTACCCGCATTTAAATGCCTATGAAAATATTGCGTTTGGTTGCCGTTATAAAAAGGGTTTTGCAAGTAATGAAAAGAAGAAGAATCTCATTAAGGACATTGCTGAGACACTTGATTTATCTGATGTTCTAGAACATTACCCGAGCCAGCTTTCAGGAGGGCAACAACAACGTGTTGCTATTGGCAGAGCGTGGATTGCTGAGCCAAGCGTAATGCTTTTTGACGAACCTTTGTCGAATCTGGATGTTTCTTTACGTAATAAGTTGAGGCTCCAAATAGAGACATTTCATCGACGTTATCAATCAACCACAATTTACATCACCCACGACCAAAAAGAGGCGATGACACTTGCTGATCGCATTGTTGTTTTGCACAAAGGAAAAGTGGAGCAAGTTGGAACCCCTGAAGCGCTTTATAATGAACCGAAAACGAAATATGTCGCTGGCTTTTTGGGTGAGCCCAGCATGAACTTCTTTGATGTCACGATTGATTATGGATGTAAAAGTCTTATTGATGTGAAACTAAACCAATATAAGCTATCGACGACTATTCCGGTAAATAAACCGCTAATGGAAAAGTGTGATTGGCGCAAAGTGACTTTAGGCATTCGCCCAGAACATATCGTTATAGATGAAAGTGGTTCAATTAAAGGGAGCATTGAAAAGATAGAATATTTCGGTGCCTACAGTATTGCTCATATAAAACTCGAACAGAGTGATGAAGTTGTTCGAGCTAAAGAAGATACTGGGCAGATACTATCAATTGGTGCGAACGTTAGCCTTTTGTTGCCTCCAGAACGTATTCATTTATTTAACAATAACGGCATATCGCTTCGTCAATAAATCTAGGCTAAAAAACAACTATTTTGGCCAATATCACATATCTTTAATCACATCGAATAACCACCTGCACACTAAGGTACTGTAAAATAAGTAGTAAATTTTAGGCATGGTGTTTGCTGAATAATTCATATATTTCGCTATGAGTGATGAACGCATGATTGCACCAAAATACCTTTTGAGACTTCTCATCGTTGTCTGTGCTTTTTCCTCAATGATGGCTTTTGCTGATCAGGATTCTCAAAAGCAATCCTCAACAATCCATAGTGTTAAAGGTGGGTGGATCTGAACACTGTTTAATATTGATGAGGAAATCTGTTGAGGGATCGATTACCATATTCTTTATAAGTTCCAGTCATTTCTATTTCTACTAAGTCGATATGAATCAACCAAAAAAATCATTTTTATTTGTGTGTATGGGAAACATTTGCCGTTCACCCACAGCAGAAGCTGTATTTAAGAAGAAAGCTGAGGAAAGAGGGTTCGATTTCGTTGTCGATTCAGCTGGCACAATAGGGCACCACAAGGGGCATGCACCAGATAGGCGTAGTCAGCAGATTGGGGTAGCCAGAGGTTATGATTTCACTGGTTTGAAAAGCAGAAAGGTCACCGTTGAGGACTTTTCAAACTTTGATTATGTCGTTGCTATGGATAACGCCAACCTCGAAGATTTGTTAAACATGTGCCCTGAAGCATTGCAATCTAAAGTTTCTTTAATGTTGAGTTATACAAACGCTAACTTCGACGAAGTACCTGATCCTTATTATGGAGGCGGTAAGGGTTTTGAGTTGGTTTTAGATTTGATTGAGCAAGCTTCTGATGGCCTGTTGGATAAAGTGTCAACGTAATTGGCAAATCGTCACTCCCAGATTTTCTTTATTGTCGCCTGTTTATTCTTGAGTGCTTTAAGCATATGGGTCTTGCTGCATGATTTACCATTACTGATGACAAGCAACACTGAAAAGCAGATCTTCTTTAAATTACGCCTTCCTCTGCTGCTGACAGCACTTATCGTTGGTAGTTCTCTAGCTGTTAGCTCAGCCACATTACAAGTATTATTAAAGAACCCATTAGCGGACCCCGGTATTATTGGCATTAGCAGTGGCGCTAGCCTTTTCGCTGCGGTATTTTTGTTAACGGGTGTTAGTCTGCAAAATTCTTTCGCCACTTATGGTTTGCCCGTAGCTTGTTTTTTCGGTGCGCTAGCCTCAACGTTTTTGATTTATCGAGTATCTAAACAATATTATGGTTTGTCAGGAACAGGCGTGATTTTAGCTGGCATAGCAATGTCCACTGTCTCTGGCGCTATTATAGCTTGGCTATATTTCTTTTCAGATGCGCAATCGTTAAGGAACCTTACGTTCTGGTTAATGGGAAGTCTGCATCAAGCGGACTTAATGCTATCAGTTATTGGTGGCGTTCTGTGTATTGCTGGATTATGGGTTGTTTTGCCCAGTGGCGAACAACTGAACTGGCTATACTTCGGAGATAACAGCGCAAAAATAAAAGGGCTTAATGTACTTCGTTTTTTCAATATTCAACTGCTGGGATGCGCGTTTTTGGTAGCGATTGCAGTTTCATTGGCAGGCTCTGTGGCTTTTGTCGGCTTACTTGTTCCACATTTACTGCGCAATTTTATGGGGCATGATAATCGCTTTATTCTTCCGGCGTCTGCCATATGTGGAGCAATCATTATGTTGTTGGTGGTTTTGGTATCTGAGTTATTTGGTGGCGTTGCTGTTCCCGTTTCAATGCTAACAGCATCTATTGGTGGACCAATATTTCTGTATTCGCTGTTAAAAAGTACGCAAAAATAACGATGTTTTTATCACTGGAAGAAGTAACTTTATCCAATCGG
Organism: uncultured Pseudoalteromonadaceae bacterium; assembly: GCA_964625615.1. Taxonomy (GTDB): domain Bacteria; phylum Pseudomonadota; class Gammaproteobacteria; order Enterobacterales; family Alteromonadaceae; genus M269. Next base: position 20,229 of record CAZVDU010000049.1, read on the forward strand.
TTGTCAGGCATTACGGCAGTAGTGGATTCTGGGTGTTTTGTGCATTTGCTCGGTCCCAATGGTTCAGGAAAGTCTTCTTTGTTATTGGCTATATCCGGACTCGTTGCGCTAAACGCTGGTAATGTAAAGCTTAATGATAAACAAATAGACAATTATGATTTGGTGCAGCTTAGTCAGTTTAGAGTTTTGTTGGAACAATCTGAACAGTTAAATTTTCCGTTAACGGTTAGGGAAAGCTTATCTTTTTCTCAAGACATGAGTGAATTGCCGGAGGCGCTAGAAACAGCATTAGAGGTTAATGTATTCTTATCTCGAACAATGAATACGTTGTCAGGCGGTGAACAACAAAGAGTCAATATCATGCGGATCTTAATGCAGATATGGCCAGCACTTCAAAACGGTGAAGGTATAGTGTTACTTGATGAACCTTTTCGTGGGCTAGATTTCAAACATCAACATTTGTTATGTCAGCTACTTAAAAAGCTAGCTCGTCAAGGGAACCTTGTTATCGTGAGTCAACATGACTTAAACCTCTGTGAGCAATATGCTGACAGCGTTTGGTTACTACAAAACGGAGAATTGCAAGCGGATGGTGCTACAGAGTCTGTATTAGACATAGAAAGGCTGGAAGGTGTTTTTGATTGTCAGATAAAGATGACTGTAGATCGTGATGAACAACGTTATTTCTCTACTGCTTTACCTTAATGTACTAAGTGCAGACTATGCATCTTAGCGTGGTGATTAGAAGCATTATCTCATTAGTTCACGCTATATTTTGCTTAGAATCGATACCATTTGACTCCCATTAGGACAGCAACAGTCTTTTCAATGACATATAAAGTAGAAATTGTGTCAATACTGGTTAAATATTTATGCGGTTGTTGTTTATTTGATATTGAAAATTTGTACGAGACCGATAAACTCCGCAGGAACTGCATATTAATCTTGATAGAACGCTATCACTTGCCCATACATTAAGTCGTTATGAATGCTTTAGTAGTAGAGTGATTATTACATTGAGTGTGATTTTTATGATACGCCGTATGTACAGTTATAAATTTAGAGAAGTTAGTTTGAATGAATAAAATTCGAAGGAATACATGTGAGCCAATGGCAACCCTCAAGTTGGCGTGAACTGCCAATTTTACAGCAACCTACATATAAAGATCAGGCATTACTGAAAAATGTAGAACAAAAGTTATCAAGCAGTCCACCGCTCGTTTTTGCTGAAGAGACACGATCTCTTTATAAGGAGCTGGGTGAAGTATCGCAAGGCCGAGGCTTTTTACTACAAGGCGGTGATTGTGCTGAATCTTTTGCAGAGTTTAATGCACCTAAAATACGCGATACTTTTAAAGTTATCCTGCAAATGGCCGTTGTTCTGACCTTTTCTGGCCGTTGTCCGGTGACTAAAGTAGCGAGAATGGCTGGGCAATATGCTAAACCACGTTCGTCAGATACCGAAATAATCGATGGTGTTGAATACCCTAGTTATCGCGGTGATATCATCAATAGTTTTGAGTTGTCGCAAGAGGCAAGAGAACCTGATCCAAATAGAATGTTGGATGCTTACTATAGAAGCGCATCGACATTAAATTTACTCAGGGCGTTTGCGCAAGGCGGTTTAGCTGATTTGAATCAAGTCAATCGCTGGAATATGGCCTTTGTTGAGAATAATCCGCTTAAAGAGCGATACCAAGATGTTGCTTACAGGCTCCAGGACGCGCTCGCATTTATGGAGATTGTCGGCATTAACGCGAATAATCATCCTCCATTGCATGAGACAAGCTTATATACTTCGCATGAAGCCTTGCTGCTTAACTATGAGCAGGCGTTAACACGTGTCGATACATTGACAGGCAAATGGTATAACTGCTCAGCACATATGTTGTGGATTGGTGAGCGTACGCGTCAGCTCGACCATGCGCATGTCGAGTTTTTCAGAGGTATTCACAACCCTATAGGTGTGAAAGTCGGGCCTACAATGGATGAGGACGAACTTATTCGTCTTATCGATGCATTGAATCCAGATAATGATCCAGGGCGTTTAACCTTCATTACGCGAATGGGGGTAAATAACCTTGAGAAAAACCTCCCTCGCTTACTAAAACGTGTAAAAGATGAAGGACGACATGTTGTATGGAGTTCAGATCCTATGCATGGCAATACGACAAAAGCGTCGAGCGGGTATAAAACGCGCAATTTTGATGACATTCTTGGCGAGATAAAGCAATTTTTTGCGGCGCACAAAGCCGAAGGTACTCATGCTGGCGGTATTCACTTAGAGATGACAGGGCAGCATGTTACTGAGTGTACCGGTGGTGCTTATGAAATCAGTGATGAAGATTTAGCCGAGTGTTATCAAACACAGTGCGATCCGCGTTTAAATGCAGATCAAGTGTTGGAACTAGCTTTTTTAGTGGCTGACCATTTAAAGTCAGGTTTGTAGGGAGATAGAAGGTCGTGAAATTGTTTAAGTTTAAATTTTTTATCGTTGCCGTTACCTTTATAGTGGCAGCGGGGTTGTCGGGATGCGATGTGTTTGGTGATAAAGCGATTAAACAAGTTAATCAGTTTATCGAAACTCAAGCCGTTGATAAAACCCAAGAAGATTGGAAAACGACTTTAACGGCACCTCCGCAACTGGCATTTACACCGGGGAAAAGGTATCTATGGGATTTGGTCACTAATAAAGGCTCTATTACTGTTGAATTCATGCCAGATACTGCACCTATGCATGTATCTAGCACCATTTATTTAACACATTTAGGGTTTTATGATGGCATTGTGTTTCATCGCATTATTCCAGGTTTTATGGCACAAGGTGGTGATCCTTTAGGCAATGGTAGAGGGAACCCAGGATATAAATATTCAGGTGAGTTTCAAGGCGATGTAAAGCACACTGAGGGTGGCCTGTTAAGTATGGCGAACGCTGGGCCTAATACTGATGGTAGTCAGTTTTTCTTAACCTTTACTGCAACCCCTTGGCTTGACGGAAAACATACTATTTTCGGTAAAATTATTGAAGGGATGGATGTCTTAACTGTTATGGAAGGTTTAGGGTCGAGAAGCGGCAGAACCAGTGAAGAAGTTATCATAGAAACAGCTACTATTCGTGTTGAATAGTAGCTGTTAGTCTACGCATAAGTCAGTCATCAATAAAAGTGACTGGCTTATCCGGTTTTGCATAACTTAAACGACCTAGCTTTCCCGGTTGATGGTAGCAATCTAAACTTGAAACAGCCACAGCATTCAAAGTACCTATATCAATATAACCATCTTCTCTGACTGACTTATCTTCAACATTAACCCAAATTATCTCGCCGATAACCAACTCTGTTTTATTCACCTCTAGTAACTGAGTTTCGATAAGCTTTACACCAATGTTTAACTTTGACTCTGCTACAAATGGTGCTGGGATATTGTTCTCATAAGATGGTGTAAGCCCTACTTCGGCAAACTCGCTTTGGTCTACTTGATAGCGTGCTGACGTTTGGTGAGCTTTTTGAAAGATATGGGTATTAACTTGATTAAGCGTGTAATAGCCAGTTTCGAGAATGTTCTCTAATGTATCACGCCTTACAGAGTGCGGGCGCATAATCATACCAACTAACGGTGGGTTTGCACCTAGGTGAAATACAGAGCTTACAATTGAGAGGTTAGTCATTCCGTTAGCATTTTGTGTACCTACTAAGTTGGCGCTTTTAAACCCAGATAGTGAGTTAATAAATAAGGCTCGGTATCTATCGTCTAAGCCTTTAATGGCCTTTGAATTCAATTGCATGAGGTTATCCTAGGAATTTAGTGGGTCAATTCGCCACGAAGGTTTTCACCTAAGTACCTACGTACGTCTTCAGTCGGTAGATCTCGGCTTAGTAAATAATGTAGTTTTGCTAGTGCTGCTTCTAACGTCATGTCTTGACCTGAAACAACACCGACTTGTTTGAGTATCTTTCCACTAGCATACCCATCCATGTTCACCTTGCCCTTTAAGCATTGTGTGCAGTTCAAAACAATAATGTCATTATTTCTTGCTCGCTCTAATTCACTTAGCAAGGCTTGATTGTTCGGAGCATTTCCAACACCATAACTGAGAAGAATTAGTGCGTTAACAGGTTGTTGAATGGTATTACGTAGAACATCAGCATTAATACCGGGGTAGAGTGGAACAACGCCTATGGGTTGTGATTTTACTTGGCAAACATTCAATGGTTGTTCGGTATTTTCAACAACTTTACCGGTAACAGCTTCAATATGGATACCCACTTCCATTAGCGGTGCAAAGTTTGGTGATTCAAATGCGCTAAAACCATCTGCATGCAACTTACGGCTTCTATTACCTCTCAAAAGCTTATTATTAAAAAAGAGGGACACTTCAGGAATAGGGTAATTGGCAGCTAAATATAATGCATTAAGCAGGTTTATTTGCCCATCTGAACGCAATTCTGCAATGGGGATTTGAGAGCCAGTAACAATAACGGGCTTACTTAAGTTCTCGAACATAAAAGACAGTGCTGATGCTGTGAAAGACATAGTGTCAGTACCATGTAATATGATAAAGCCATCATACTGCTGGTAATTTCTTTGAATATCATCAGCAATGTACTGCCAGTCGGCCGGATTCATATCCGAAGAATCCAACAAAGTTTCGTATTCATGAACGGTAAAGTCCGGCATTTCACTGCGCTTAAATTCAGGCATTGTATTAAGCGTTTGTGTTAAAAAGCCTGCGACAGGCACATAGCCTTTTTCTGAAGGCTGCATGCCAATTGTTCCGCCTGTATAGGCAACATAGATGTGTTTTTTCATTGGATGATTTGTACTGATGAATATTTGGCTAGTATAAACTAAGGCTGTACTCGGTTGACACTGGAAATTTTTTGGCGTTTAGTTAGTTTATAGATTCTTATTTTACGAGTTAAAAATGCGCCAGTACTTTATTCTTATCACTTATTTGATCAGCTTTTCCGTGCTGTCTTTACAGGGCAATAATGAAACGCCCGATGGCCAAATCTTCAAAAATGTCGATGACACAATGATTGCCTGGGATGCAGATAAGCAAAAATGGATGACTATTGAAAATTTTTGGACGTCATTTTCAATGCGTAGTGGCGGTAAAGCATGGGGGGAAGGGCGTGAGTTCCCTAATTACAGCGATGTTAGTGAAGCAGATACTTTTGTGTATGTTACGAATAAAGGTAAGTGCTTAATGGAATTCTTTCACGAACGCTGGCGACGAGCACAAGATGTTGAACGATGGGATGTTCGATTCAATGAATATGATGGTTGTCCTTATGTATTTGATGAATAAGTGCATCAGAACTTGTAGCTTACTGTAATGTAAGTTTTTAAGTACATAGGTATTAGGTAATGTTACTTGCCTTTTAATAGCGTTGTTATTCAGAATACCCGCACTTAATTTATTGGAGAATAACTATGGTTGAAGCATATAGCCAAGAACAAATAGCAGCTGCAATAGCAGAATTAAATCAAAGCTTAGATGATGATAAGCAATGGCGTATTGAGAATAACAAGCTATGCAAAGACTTTAAATTTAAAAGCTTTATTTGGGCTTTTGGTTGGATGAGCCAAGTCGCTATATGGGCTGAAAAGCTAAAGCATCACCCAGAATGGTTTAATGTCTACAATAAAGTAAATATTGAACTCACCACGCATGACGCTGGTGGCATTAGCGAACTCGATTTTAAGCTAGCACAAAAGATGGAATTGTATGCTAAGTAGAGAAGTACTCCATACTCAGTGACACCGGCTTTTCCTTTTTCGTTTATAAAAGCAACATATAGATGTATTTTTCGCCACTTAAACATTAAATTAGGAAAAAGCATGTTTTAGTTGTTGCGCTCCAAAAGTGGCTATGTATAATACGCACCACTTGAGGCGAGGCAGCTAATAAAGCTTCTTAAATCAAACCAGAATTCAGACGCGGGATGGAGCAGTCTGGTAGCTCGTCGGGCTCATAACCCG
>CAZVDU010000050.1:0-3192 GCA_964625615.1 uncultured Pseudoalteromonadaceae bacterium
GTTCTGTCATTCACAACGTCAATGTTCAGCCCATAACGTTCATTAATTTTTTGCCAATAAGCTAAACCAGCGCCTCCTAAAGGATCAGTTGCTAACTTCAGGTTTGCTTCCTTTATCGCTTGCATATCAATGACTTGATCTAACTGTTCAATATACTCAATGCTAAAGTCGATTTCTTTCACTTTGCCAGAGGACAGAGCCTGTTCAAAATTCACACGTTTAACATTGATAGAATTTTCTCGAATGAGACCATTAGCTTTATCTTGTATTACGCTCGTTGCGTCACTATCAGCAGGCCCGCCGTGCGGTGGGTTATACTTAATTCCACCATCTTCAGGCGGATTATGCGACGGCGTGATAACAATACCGTCGGCCAAGCCATTTGGTTTAGCAGCGTTGTAATTCAAAATCGCATGTGAAATAACGGGCGTAGGCGTATAACCCTGATTTTCTTGGATAACCACATCAAGGCCATTAGCAACCATAACTTCAATCGACGTACGAAAAGCAGCTTGCGACAAGGCATGTGTATCCATGCCAATAAAGAGTGGACCATAGATACCTTGTGCACGCCTGTATTCACACAATGCTTGGCAAATTGCTGCGATATGAGTCTCGTTGAAAGAATTCAACAACGACGAACCACGATGCCCAGATGTACCAAAGCTAACAGCTTGAGTTGGATCATCGACATCAGGCACTTGAGTGTAATAAGCACTCATTAATGTTGGGACATTCACCAATTTGTCATGAGTGACTAATTCGCCAGCTTGCGGGTGTAAAGCCATGTTTTACCTATAAACCTATAAGATTGAACCTAAAGCACTAATGTCACTTTCTGCAAAGCCTAAAATGGTTGCCACTTTGCATAACAGGTCTGCCTTTCGCTGCGTGTTATTGTTAGTCACCACCCAAAAACCTGATCCTGGGATCTGCTTAGGGTTAGTGCTCTTACCTGTATCGAGCAACGTCTGTTTATCGGCACCAAAGTAAGCGCGATTGCTGCCTTTAATATCTAAAACTTTACCAAAGTCAGCCGCTTTTTGTTTGTTCATTTCACCCAGTAATAGCAAGAATACATCTACTTTAGATTTCTTTTCTTTTAAAGCACTGAGTACTTCTTTGTTCAATAAATCACCGTTAACACTGGGTTTTGACGCTACTTGTTTGGGTATTGAGGTTTTCGTGACCTTCTCTTCAATAACAGTATTAACGTCTACTTCTACTGAATCTTCAGCCTCTTCTGTATTGATGGCGTTTTTCTTCGCCAACTCCATTTGTGGCGCTAGCAATCGCCTCAAGATTTGTGATGCATTCTCACCAATATGCTGAGTTTGTGAGGCTATAAATTGATATAAATCTGGTTCGACTTCGATATTCTTCATAAGAGACTGTGATGAGGTGATAAAGTTTGGAGTATAATTCGATCTCAATACCAATTCCATTACTCAGTACCTGAACACCGAAAAAGGAATAACGATCTCATCATGACAAAGCCTCAATCACTCCATCATAAAATTACCGGCGAAGGTTCCGTAGTCGTCCTACTTCACGGATTATTTGGCAATTTAGAAAACCTCGGTATGGTGAGTCGTGAACTGTCTAAGAAATTCACAGTAATCAGTATAGATTTACCTGATCATGGTCAATCATACCGAACAACATCTTTTAGCTACGCCAGTTATGCCGATGCAGTTCAAAGTACACTGCAGGGTTTAAACATCGAACGTTATAACCTCTTAGGCCACTCTATGGGTGGCAAAGTGGCGATGACCATAGCATTAGCGAACCCTAAAGCAGTTCGTAAACTCATTGTAGCGGACATCGCACCTGTAGCTTATGAACATAGACATCAAAATGTTCTAAAAGCACTCAGTAGCATAGATCTATCTCAATTAGAAAACCGTAAGCAAGCCGAAGGTCTCTTGAGTGGCATTATTAATGAACCCGGTGTTCGGCAATTTTTATTAAAAAGCTTAACGCAAACCGAGAGCAATTGGTCGTGGAAGTTTAATCTCGACCTTATTATACAAGACTACGCTGCTATTTCAGAAGGCATTGACTTTTCGGTTCCTTTCTCTGGCGACACGCTATTTATGAAAGGTTCTGAATCAGACTATATTAACACTAATTATCAAGACGCTATTCTTGCGCGCTTTCCCAATAGTAAGGCTAAAATCATCCAGGGAACAGGGCATTGGCTGCATGCAGAAAAACCCGTTGCATTTAATAAAATTGCTAGTGATTTCTTATTGAGTTCTTGAATATCAAGTCACAAAAATACCTATCTGAAGCCTTTATAAATAGCGTTACCCAACCATTTTTCTATAGCAGCGTAGCGCTCGCTTATGCTATAGTCTCGCGGTTTGAAATAGCAGCCCAATCAAGATGTTAAATGACAATTACGAAAAGATAGAAGCGATGGCACTAAATGTATCTCTTGCTGTCTTGTTTTTACTTATGGGGCTGGCTGTTCACGACGTTTTAAAGAAGAACGACGTCCCGATGTTTGGCCGAATCGCAGCATATTTTGTGTTGTTTTTAGGTATGGCTGGATTTTTAGCTAAGGGACTTATTCAATATTTTTGGCAGAGCTCAGGCGTCGGTTAATTAAAGTTTTCAGAGTTTTTAAGTCTCTGGTTTAGAGGGTTTAAGATAGTATGGCAAGTGTAGGTATCTTTTTTGGTAGTGATACGGGCAACACTGAACATGTTGCTAAAATGATCCAAAAAGAGTTAGGAAAGCATCTGATTGATGTCGCAGATATTGCAAAGAGTACCAAAGAACAAATCGCAGAGTACGATCTACTCTTGTTCGGTATTCCCACTTGGTACTATGGCGAAGCACAATGTGATTGGGATGACTTCTTTCCTGAGCTAGAAGAAATAGACTTTACCGACAAGCTGGTCGCTATATTTGGTTGTGGTGATCAAGAAGATTACGCGGAGTATTTCCTAGATGCTATGGGCATGGTAAGAGATATAATCGAAGCTAAAGGTGCTATTTTAGTTGGACAATGGCCAACGGATTCATATGACTTCGAAGCATCCAAAGGTATGGCTGATGAAAACCATTTCGTTGGTTTAGGGATCGATGAGGATCGTCAACCAGAGCTAACCGAGCAACGGGTAAAGCAATGGTGTAAGCAAGTTTACGAAGAACTTTGCTTGTCAGAGTTAGAATAAACTCAAA
>CAZVDU010000050.1:3292-24474 GCA_964625615.1 uncultured Pseudoalteromonadaceae bacterium
TTCAATGCAAGTAGATTTGTTTGCTGAGCAATCGTCTTAATGACGTCGAGGATACCGCCAATGTTTACCGTATTTACCTCCAACCTAGATATAATATCTACGGAAACATTCGCTTGCTCAGCTTGTACCGAGAGCTGCTCACTCGTTTCTTCAACTGTAGAGCCCATTTTTCGAGATTGTTGTTTAACGTCTTCCAGGCTTTCCATGCCTTGATTGATTTGACGAACATTGTTCTCACTGGTTTGTCTCACCTGCTCGGTATTGCGTGATGTTTGACGTACTTGTTGAGTCTGTAATGCAACTTGCTCAAGCGTTTTCTGACCAACTTCTACACTGATTTTATTGGCACTTTCAAGTTGTTTTTCCTGCTCTCGAATTTGGCTGACAACCTGGTGAAGGCTTTTTGTTACCGTATTCAAATTTTTGGCGAGTTTATCGAATTCGGCGGAGCTATCACTTTCGGCTATATGCGTCAGATCGCCATTACTAATAATCTTCAAGCTTCTATTAATCTTAGCTAACGAACCACCAATACTACGAGCAGAAATATAACCAATAAACACAATAAGACCAAGCGCTATAAGCATAATAACAACACTCAACCATATGCTTGACTGCACTTCATCCAAGATGCCATTTTGACCTGCGAGAGTATCTTTATTCACTTGATCAAACAGACGATTAAAACTATCTATAGCAGCTTCGAGACTCTCATCAGCAATAGTCCTGTCACTATTAGTTGCAGCAAGTGCCTCTAGTTTTTGTTGTTGCAACCATAAGAATCCCTGATTTCCAGAGTACAGTTCCTTAAGCTTGTTAAACTCTCCTTCAAAAGTTTCAGTTATACCTTCATCATTAACACCCACAGCCAAGCTTTTCAGGAAGTCAAAATTGGTTTGCACCTGTCGTAGCGAATAATTTAAATCATCAATAATAGTGGTACTTAATTCAGGATTACTACTCACTGCCAATTCTTTTGTTACATTAAGCATTGGCTGAATAATATTGTCGATTGTCGTTCCTGTCCCAACCAACCTCTGAAGCCCTGGATCTGTTTCCGCTCCTTCAATATAAGTCAGATCAAGCATTAAATTACTCGCTTCATCAGCAGTATTAAGGATCAGTGTCAGCTCATCCTGTATTCTGTTTTCAAGTTCTAAAAAGCGTTTTTTGCCACTTAACATTAACGAGCTTCGTTCTAAATAGGAAGATGTATACTCCTCACCTTGTTCAAAAATACCTTTGAGAGTGCTATCTGTTAGTTTTGATGCAAGGTTGTTAAGATCTTCAGTAAATACCTCTACTGAACGGTCATATTCACTTGTTAGCGTTTCTAGCGATGATAGAGATTCGGAGTAAAACCCTTGTTGCGAGACACGCCCAAGCGTAAGTACTTCAATTTGCACATCAATCATTTTCTCTTGAACCGGCGTTTTCTCATGAATCACCGACTCCGCAGATGATCGTATTGACGCTAAGCCAAAGTAAGAAAAGACATTAGTAATGAGCAGTAAAACACCAATGAGTGCGAAACCACCTATTATCTTCATAACAACAGATATGCGCATTTATGCTCCCTTATGTGGAATTCTTATTATGAAACTAGTTTGTGTTGACCCTCGTTAAAAATTCATTAAGCATTTGCCAATGCAAACACAACTTGCATTAGCATTTTAACACTTCAATAAATGTGGTCTGACCACGTAGTTTACAATTGTTCTATCAAGATTGCATGTCATAAGTAACCTTTTATATATCGTGTAATTATAGTAGGTGTTAAATATTATCCAACATACAAAATAAAACTTCATAAATATCCCTATCCGCACACTAATCATATTGTTTCACTTGCTTATTCAGCCCTGTGATTAAGGCCAACCCTACAAATAATCAGTCGGATCAACGGGAATCACTTTCTTTCCGCAACCGCTGCTTTATAATGTGCGCCATTATCCAACCAATGAAACAATGCAATGGATCAGAATCAAGAATTGAAAAAAGCAGGGCTTAAGATCACTCTGCCAAGACTAAAGATCTTGGAAATCATGCAAGATCCTGACAATCAGCACATTGGTGCAGAAGATGTGTACAAAATACTGCTAGAGCAAGGTGAAGAAATAGGCTTAGCCACTGTTTATCGGGTACTTAATCAGTTAGACGACGCTGGTATTATTCATCGTCATCACTTTGAGGGTGGCAAATCCGTTTTTGAATTGAGCCAAAAAAGCCACCATGATCACCTTGTATGCCTAGACTGTGGCAAGGTTATAGAGTTTGAAGACCCTATTATTGAAAAACGCCAAGAAGATATTGCGCAAGATAATGGTATCGAGTTGACTAATCATAGCTTGTATCTTTATGGTCGTTGTCAAAAAGAAAACTGCGAAAATAAAGAAGACTAATCTTATTGAGTAAGGCTCTAGACATGTTGAGCTTTACTCGTACCCCCTCCACTTCACTTAACTTTCTAAGCTTGTGTTCTGGCTACTCTTGCAGGCATACGTGTTAACAATTCATAGCCTATCGTATCAGCGTGGCTAGCAACCTCATTCACCGACAGCGATTTACCCCAAAGTTCTACATTATCTCCCACCTTTACCTCATCAATATCGGTAACATCAACTGTTAGCATATCCATTGACACAGCACCAACAAGTGGAGCACGAGTACCATTGATCATGACAGGTGTTCCATCTGCAGCTGAACGGGGATAACCATCACCGTAACCGATAGCAACAGTAGCAATAGTCGAACGCCTGGAGGCTCGCCAACGATTGCCATATCCCACTGTCTCACCGGCTTCTATGGTAGATACCGATATAACGCTAGATGCCAGTGTCATTGCAGGTATCAAATTATCTTGGCTAAATTTACATTTAAAGGGCGACACACCAAATATCAGAATACCCGGTCGGATCCAGTCAAAGTGTGCTTGAGGAAACGACAAAACGGCTGCTGAGTTTGCCATTGAATAATGTGTGGGTTTAATGGTTTGACGGCTTTTCTCAAAACGCACCAGTTGAGTTTCATTCAGCGGGTTATCAGGTGCATCTGCACTGGCAAAATGACTCATCAATACCACATCGTCCGCAACATTTACGCACGCAGCCAACCTTGTATGAAAATCAGCAGTTTGAGAAGCGTCGATGCCTAAGCGATGCATACCTGTATCTACTTTCAACCAAACGTTTAGCGAGCGAGTTAATACTGTCTTTTCAAGTGCTTCCAGTTGTTCAAGACAATGCACAACAATATGCAGCTTTAACCGACTTGCCGTAATAAGCTCGTCAGCAGAAAAACAACCTTCCAGCAATAATATCGGCAAACCTACATCAAGATCACGCAATTCAATCGCTTCTTCTAAACAAGAAACGGCGATCATATCAACTGAGCTTTCTATGGCTTTACTGACAATGGCGGCGCCATGACCATAAGCATTGGCCTTTAAAACAGCCATAACTTGGCTACTAGGTGCATATTTTTTGACTTCACGACAATTGTGTTTAAGTGCGTCTAAATCAATCAACGCTTTTGCGGGTCGGAACATAAAACCTTGGGTTACCTAATACTTGAGTGGCTAATTTAGTGTGTTAATAATCGAACTTATGCTGTTTATAAAGAGACATCACTCTCTGCCATATATCACCAACCTGTCCGTTAGCAACAGCAAAATCATCAATTTTTGTCACCGGCGCTATTTCTTTACTGGCGCTTGTTAACCAAACTTCATCTGCTGTTCGCAAGTCGCCTAAGGATATACTGGTTTCTTCAACATCGTAATCTGTCTTTGTTCTTAGTATATCCAGTACGATATGGCGTGTAATACCTGGTAGTAATTGATTATCGAGAGGCGGCGTAACCACTTTTTGATCTTTAATGATAAAGACATTACTTGTGCTCGCCTCAGTAACCTGACCATGACTATTGTACAAAATAGTTTCAGCGACATCATGGCTATATGCGTGCTGAAAGTGCATCACGTGGCCTAGTAAAGCCGTTGACTTAATGTCACATTGCCGCCATCGAGTGTCTTCTTGTGTAACCACACTTAGCCCACTAACATTATCTTTATCAGCAACTTTTGGAGGTGTTATCTCGTACGCATAAGCAAAAACGGTCGGCGTTAACCCATGCTCGTATCCATGAAAGCGCTTAACGTCGGCGCCTCTACTCACATGAATGTAAACACCTAAATTATCACCATCATTTTTACTTAATAACTCATTAGCAATAACGTGCCATTGTTCAACACTGCACGCCAAAGAGATATCTAAGGCCATTAAGTTACGTTGTAAGCGTTCAATATGTAGCCTGAACCCCACAAATTGTCCTGCATAACTTGGGATCACCTCATAAACTCCGTCACCGAATAAAAAGCCACGGTCAAGCGGTGATATACGTGCTTCTTCAAGCGGCACAAACTGATGATTAAGATAAGCGATTTGTTGCATTTACGGATAATTCTAGATTAAAGACAAACATGGAACTTGAACGGCGACATTGTGACAGGGCCAGCGTTTAATTACATTAATTATTATTCGTTGAAAGCGTTTTTATCGATTTAACACGCTTTGCTAACATGGCACTATGCAAATGCAATGCATTGTGTGCATCTTCAACAGTTATCGGTTGAAAACGAATTTTACAGCCCGGCGTTGCCTGCGACAAACGATTAATATCCATCGAGAGTACTGCACCAATCTTAGGATAGCCACCTATGGTCTGCCGATCTCTCATTAAAACAATGGGTTGGCCATCAGCAGGTATTTGAACAGCCCCTAAGCAAATCCCTTCAGAAACTAATTTATAGTTGTCACATCGGATGGCATGGCCGTTTAAACGATATCCCATACGATCAGAATGCGGTGATACTTCATACGAGCTCGAAAAGAAAAGCTTCTTTTGCACTTCGGGAAAAGACTCATGCTGATACCCTAATACAACGCGTAATGTAACCTCTTTAGCATACTGAGGTATCTCGCACTGACTGTACGAGCGATAAACCTTTTGAGTGGTAACAAGCCCATTATTGCTAACAAGCAACTCATCACCCCTTCTAAGCGGTTTGCCTTCAAAACCACCTAGCTTTTCCCTAACCACAATGGAACGGCTGTTAAAAACTTCCGGTGTATCAAAACCACCAGCGACTGCCATATAACTGCGACAACCGGCTGTGGGTGCTTCAATCTCAATAATATCATTCGAATCAACTGAAAAGGTTTCCCATAAGCGCTGAAATTGTCCATTAACAGTTAATGTCGACTCAGCACCACACACGCATAGTAATATAGGCTTTGTGGCACGGAACTTACCGCTAGCTAGACTCAATTCGAGGGTAGCGGCCGTATCCGTATTATTAAGTAGGCGATTTGCCATGTTGTGAGCATCCATATCCATCGCTCCGCCAACAGTAACACCAATATCATAAAAACCACGCCTTCCTTGATCTTGAATCAACGCCAAACCAGCAATATCTTCAATAACAAAGCTCATGACAACACACCACCCAACTCAATAAACTCTTGCTTGGATATCGATTTGAATTTAACCCTATCACCAATACCAAAACGCATTGGAGAAACCTTCATTGGATCAAATAATGGCAATGGGCAATTCCCTAATATATGCCACCCCCCTGGGGATTGTTGTGGATAAATCGCTGTTTGCTGCTCGGCAATAGCGACCGAGCCTTTAGGTACCTTTAAACGAGGTGTTGTAAGTCTTGGCAACACTAAAGCTTCATGTAACGTCCCAAGATAGGTAAATCCAGGTGCAAATCCTATCGCATGAACGCTGTAAGTCATGTTGAGATGATATTGTATGACATTATCAACAGACAGCTTTGTCATGCTTGCCACCGACGCTAAATCCGGTCCTGTTTGCTCGGAATAGTATACAGGTAACTCGATGGGAGACTTTGTACTGCTGCCACGACCAAGGTTTATCGTTATCTCATTGGCAATACCTTTGATTACTTTAGTAACAGCAAAATAATCGATCTGCATCGGATCATATTCAATTAAAAGAGATGTGAAAGATGGGATTGAATCGACTAACCATTCAAACTGGTGGCTTTCTAGAACAGCTCTGAATTGTTGAATGCGTTCTAACGTTTCATCAGACGGCTGTTGAGCGAAATAAATGAGAACAGCAGCTTCACCGGCAACTACCCATGACAAATCCTGATTGCTCATAGCTGTCTAGATACCCAACAGTATATTTTTAATATCTTGTACTGCTTTTATCGATTCAGGGTTATCACCGTGCACACACAAACTATCCGCAACAACTTTAATCTTTTTACCACTTTGCGTTAACACCTGCTGACTCATTGCTAACAATTTCGCCTGCTCTATCATTAGAGGTTGTGTATGTACAGCCCCGACTTCACCGCGTTTTACTAATAAGCCTTCGTCTGTATAACAACGGTCTGCAAATGCTTCAAATAGCAACGATATTCCATGATCTTCAGCTTCTTTTACATGAACGTCATACAAAGGTGTGGCTTGCAACATCAACTTTAACGGCTTGTAATAGCTACTTACGGCTAGCATAATCGCTTTTCTGACGGCGTCAGACTTCATCATGTCATTATATAGCGCGCCATGTGGTTTCACATAATCAAGCTCACAACCCAATGATTTTGCCACGCCATCAATAGCCGCAATCTGATAACGGACCATATCGACAATTTCATCTTCACTACATTGCATCGAACGTCGACCAAACCCTGATAGATCGGGGTAACTTGGGTGTGCTCCGATACTGACATTGTGCTCTTTGGCCAATTTAACCGTTTTTGCCATTACCATAGGATCACCAGCATGAAAACCACAGGCAATATTTGCTTGATCAATATGTGGCATGACCATTTCGTCATTACCGATTGACCAATTACCAAAGCTTTCGCCGAGATCGCAGTTTAGCTTCACCAGAATTTCCCTTATTTTTTTAAGCCTCTGTATTAATTGATGTATATCATACTAGAGCCGGTTAATCTTTGAAAATGCCGTCTAAACGTATAGGATTGAAGTCGTCCAATTTAATAAACACAAATTGGACTCAAGCTCACTTTATCATCAAGGCTCTTCATGGAATTTATTTGGATTCTCTTCGCGTTTCTCTGTGGTTTAAGCGTTAAGCTTATTAACCTACCCCCACTCGTCGGTTATTTGATTGCTGGCTTTTTACTAAATGCCTTAGGGTTTCAGGCAAATGACAACCTTTACGAGCTGGCTGACATAGGCATCACTTTGATGCTTTTCACTATAGGTTTGAAGCTCAACGTAAGGTCTTTACTAAAACCCGAAGTTTACGTCAGCACACTCTCGATTACATTGATGTGGGTTTTGATTGCGTTTGGAGCCATTGCTGCTTTTCAGTGGCTTGCTCTTCCCTTCTTTTCAGGTCTATCGACACAAGGCGCAGCACTATTAGCCTTCGGACTGAGTTTTAGTAGTACCGTTTGCGTTGTCAAAATACTAGAAGATAGCGGCGAAATGAGGACTCGGCACGGAAAAATTGCACTCGCAGTTCTTGTCGTACAAGACATTATCGCTGTTGTGTTTCTGGTGGTTACCAGTGGCAAAATCCCTTCATTGTGGGCGCTTTCACTCTTTGGTCTTGTTTTTTTAAGGCCCGTATTCGACAAGCTATTAAATAAATCTGGGCATGCTGAATTACTCCCACTTACTGGCTTCTTTTTAGCGTTCGGCGCTTACGAAGCTTTTGAGCTAGTGGGTGTCAAAGGAGATTTAGGTGCTCTGATTATTGGCATGATGCTAAGCTCTCATATCAAAGCAACCGAACTCGCAAAAGCACTACTTAGCTTTAAAGATCTCTTTTTGATTGGCTTCTTCTTATCTATTGGATTCACAAAATTACCTGATCTCACCATGTTCTCAGCTGGCCTTCTCTTATGCCTCTTATTGTTGGTTAAAATGCTGCTTTACTTTGCCGTGTTCACCCGTTTAAAACTCAGGGTCCGTACGGCATTTCTATCTGGCATGGTGTTGAATAATTACAGTGAATTCGGGCTTATCGTTGTTGCGGTGTGCGTCAACGCAGGCTGGCTTACCGATGAATGGTTAGTGATCGTCGCAATAGCCGCTTCATTATCATTCATTTTTACCAGCGTTTATTACAAACACGCACACAGCCAATACGCCAATAATGCACATAAACTCAGGCCTTTTGAGACAAAAGCTCGATTAGAGGAAGATATTTATCATTTACCGAAAAACGCCAGAATCATCGTCATGGGTATGGGCCGAGTCGGTAAAGGTGCCTACCTAGCCTTGAAACAACAAGTCGGTGACAAAGTTTGGGGAATGGATGCCGACCCTCAACGCGTCGAAAAACTTAAAGAGAAAGATATGCAAGCTATATATGGCGATGGGGAAGATGCAGACCTTTGGCACAACCTCGATCTATCCAGTGTCAAGCTAATCCTGCTCGCTCTACCCTCTATTGACGATATTATTGAGATTCATCAACAACTCAAACGTTGTGGGTTTAATGGACAACTGGCTGCTATTGCTCGTTACGAAGATGATCGGCAAAAACTTCTCAAAGTGGGTATTGATAAAGTGTTTAATTTCTATACAGAAGTAGGCGTCGGTTTTGCTGAGGAAAGCCTCCAATTAATGAACCAACAACGTGCTGAATTTGCATCATAACCCATAACAAAAACTGAAATCAATTAATAACAGTGTTACGAACGAGAATAATTAACATTCATATCTATTTGTTTTTTAAAGAAAAAATAGATTTTTAGTAAAAAACACCTATAATACTCAACAGTGATTTGAAACAAACTAACGAGCGATAAATTATGCAAGGTAATACACAAGTTATTGCAGCATTGAACGAAGTGCTCACGATAGAGCTAACGTCCATAAATCAGTACTTTTTACATGCCCGCATGTACAAAAACTGGGGATTGAATGGATTGAATAAAGTCTGCTATAAGAAATCGATAAAAGATATGAAGCAAGCAGACGAACTTATTGAACGCATTCTGTTTCTCGAAGGGCTGCCCAATTTGCAAATGTTAGGCAAATTGTTGATTGGTGAAGAGACTGAAGAAATGCTCCAATGCGACATGACTTTCCAAACACAACAACTTCCCACACTTAGAAAAGCAATTGCGTTATGTGAAGATACACAAGATTACGTCTCACGTTCAATGCTTGAAGATATTCTTGAATATGAGGAAGAACACTTAGATTGGCTTGAGACACAACAACACCTTATTAGTTCTATGGGTATTGAGAAATACCTACAAAGCAACATGTCGGACGAGGGGTAAATCATGAAAGGTAATCAAGCAGTTATTGATGCATTAAACGCACTCCTAGCTAATGAACTCAGTGCTATGGATCAATACTTTATTCATTCACGCATGTATCAGGATTGGGGGCTCAATAAACTTTATGAGCGCATTGACCACGAATTCGATGACGAAAAAGGCCATGCAGCGGCATTGATTGAACGCATCCTATTTTTAGAAGGTGTCCCAGACCTAACTACACGCGATGGTATTAACGTCGGCCATGATGTTCCAAGCATGCTACAGAGTGATTTAGACATTGAATATGGTGTCGCAGCGCTACTCAAGAAAACAATGGCGTTGTGTGAACAAGAGCAAGACTATGTTTCCCGCGATATGCTAGAAACATTACTCGAAGATACAGAAGTTGATCACGCTTATTGGTTAGAACAACAGCTAGGATTGATTAAACGTATTGGGTTGCAGAACTATCTACAATCTCAGTTATAAGTATTAAAACCTTTGTGGGACCGATTTACTTGAGGGTAGTGACTTTCAATTAAACCGCTCCCACATAAGTAACATTCATGAACATCTCAATAAGGCGCCGTCCCCACAATGACAAAGCCTATGCAATATGAAATCCTTGAAGCGCTCCGATTACCTCATACAATAAACGTTGTTGAAAAAGAACACTTTAATTCGTGTTATTCAGTCAGCGATCTTGCAACTTCGTCGATTGGTTGTGTTGGTTCAGCTATAGCGTTACTTAAGAAAAACCTTGGCTTGTCTAATACGGTAGAACCTGTAACGGTTAATCAACGATTGGCTTCACTTTGGTTTGGTATGTCAATAAAACCGATTAATTGGCAACTCCCACCTATTTGGGATGAAATTGCAGGTGATTATGAGACTCAGGATGGTTGGATAAAACTGCATACAAACTTACCTCATCACAAAAAGGCCGTTCTTTCAGTACTGAGATCAGAAAGCACAAAGTCAGCAGTGAAAAAAGCAGTATCTGTGTGGAAAGCTAGTGAGCTCGAGCAATATATTGCCGATGCGGGCGGTGTTGCCGCAAAAATGCGATCAGCAGCTAAATGGTCAGCCCATGCGCAAGCTAAAGCGTTGTCTAATGAACCCCTGGTACACCTCAACGCTGAAAATAAAGCTGAGATAAGAAACTGGCAAGCTACGCTAAACAAACCATTAAATGGCTTACGTGTACTTGATTTAACACGCGTGCTAGCAGGGCCTGTTGCAACAAGAACGTTAGCTGGATTCGGTGCTCAAGTGTTACGAATAGATCCTCCATTATGGGATGAAGCGAATATAGTCCCTGATATTATCCTTGGCAAGCGTTGTCGTTATTTGAATTTAACAAAGACCTGTGATCAAGCAAACTTCGAGTCATTGCTTTCTCAAGCTGATGTATTGGTCCACGGTTATCGCGCTGATGCTCTTGAAAAGTTAGGCTACGGTAATAAACAACGTAGATCTCTAAATCCTAATCTCGTTGATGTGTCACTTAACGCCTATGGGTGGTCAGGCCCTTGGTCAAATAGGCGAGGCTTCGACAGCTTAGTTCAAATGGCTACTGGTATTGCTCATGCCGGTATGCTGTGGAAAAGTAAAAACATTCCGACACCACTACCGGTTCAAGCACTTGATCATGCTACGGGCTATTTAATGGCCGCAGCAGTTATTAGCGTTCTCAATAAATCAGTCAATGGTGAAGGCCTATACAGCGCAAAACTCTCCTTAGCACGCACAGCCGAACTGTTAAAGGTTTACCCGCAGAGTACTAACGGACAGCTAAAGCAACCCAACAACGAAGACTATTCGAGCTTGAAAGAACAAACACCCTGGGGACGAGCTTACCGACTAAATCCGCCACTAACAATTGGTGATACAACAATGCAATGGACACTCCCGTCGTGCAAATTAGGTTCATCAGAAGCTACTTGGCATTCTTTTAACGATTAAGCCATTTCCCCGTTAGCTCCAGAGCAGTGCCCACTTGATACCTAACTGTTTCGCGATTGACACCTCTCTCACAAAAAATAAACCTACGACACAGTGAACAAACAAGCCACCTGCATCGTCCATGTGATCGAATTTTTTCGAGAATAGGTTTTCACATCCCCATCGCATGTTTCATAACTTGTGCTTTAACAAATCCGGCTTTATCAGCAATAGCTAAGCCGGCATTTCGAACGAGCTTTAGCGGACCAATATCATTACTAAACAATTGGTAGAAGAAGTCCATCGTCGTCATCATAGCCGCATTATCAAATCGCCTAGACCGTTCAAACTGACTCAAAGCACCATCTGTGAATAAAGATGTTTGCGCCTTCTCCATTGAATTTTGAAGAACGTCTAACAGCGCTTTAACATCCTTAAAACCAAGGTTAACGCCCTGTCCGGCTAACGGGTTTATCGTGTGTGCAGCATCACCAATAAGGATGACGCTACCTTTAACATACTGCAAAGCATGCATACGTGTAATAGGAAAGCTAGCGACGTCAAGAATATCGAAATCCCCTACTTCATCAGGGAATGCTTTCACCACCTCTTTCTTTAGCGCTTGCTGATTCAATGACTTAAGCCTTTTAACCTCATCACTAGCGTTGTACCAAACAAGAGAACCAAAACCATCATAAAGTGGCAGAAAAGCTCGAGGTCCGCTGGGTGAAAACTGTTGCCAAGTAATATCTTGTTGCGATCGCTTGGTTTTTATCGATAGCGCGAGTACTTGTTGCTCGTAACGCCAACCTCTTGTAGCAATATTACAGGCACCACGTACAAAAGATCGGGCGCCATCAGCCCCGATGATGACATTGGCTTTAACCAACTTACCATTACTTAATCGAATAGAAGACAGCTCCAAACTCGACCTTTCAGCATTATCTATGGAAACAGGCTCGTCATTGATCCAGGTTACTTTGTCGTAGGTTTTTAGTGCTTGGATCAACCCGAGCTGTATCACTCGATTTTCAATGATATGTCCTAGGTGAGAAAACTCTGCATCTTTTGCGTTAAACTCTGTGCGGCAACTAGGCTCCTCCCAAACGGCCAAGCGCTGATATCGGCAACTACGCATTTGCTCAATAAAGTGCCAGGCACCTAATTCTTCGAGTAACTGTTGGGAACCCATACTAATTGCTGAGACACGTATATCCGGTTTGTCCTCTTGGCTGAACGGTTTTGGCAGGTTCATTTCGACTACAGCTATCGAATAACCCTGCTTAGCGAAACCCAATGCAGCAGCGGCACCAACCATGCCTCCTCCAACAATCACGATATCAAAGGTTTCCAAGTTTTCTCCCAAAATAAATAAAACTTTTGGACAGTTTAACGCGACATAAATGATGAGTCTTAACTTTTTCCTGGAGTCATCGGTTGCTACTGTTAAGCTTCTTGATTTTTCGCTACTACATTAAGCGTCAAATTAAGCAGGCTGTTAGCACCGATGGCTTTTTTTGAACAAACTATTTAAAGCAAAGATCAACAAACACTGTTATTTCTGCTAAAATACGTCCGGTCTGTTGGCATTAATGAATTACTCTGCCGACACTTTTCATTTAATCATCGACTACTTTCTTGGGATACTCTGTGTCTGTTGTTCTTCGAGGCGCTATCTTACTCGTTTTAGCGGAAGCGTGTTTTGCTGGGCTCGGCGCTATGGTAAAACACTTAAGTGATCACCTGGCTCAAACGCAAATTGTGTTCTTTCGCAATTTTTTTGCTTTCGTCACTATACTCCCCTGGGTTATGAAAGCAGGCTACAAAGAGCTGTATACGCCCTTCTGGAAACTACATTTGTTTAGGGCTTGTCTGGGCCTTATCGCCATGTATTGTTTTTTCTACGTACTGGCACACATGCCTTTTGGGCAAGCCATACTCATTATCCTAACAGCACCTTTTATCATTCCTGTCATTTGCAGGTTTTGGTTAAAGGAATCGATTACGCGTAAAACACTGATTGCTATCATCATCGCGTTTGCAGGCGCTGCTGCAAGCGTCTCTGATGAAACGAGTGGTTTTAATCATTATGTGCTGATTGCACTCCTTGGCTCAACAATGATGGCTTTTACCAAAGTTACCATTCGCAAACTAACTTCTAGCGAGCCGACAGGCCGAATAGTATTTTATTTTGCTGCATTCGGCACCGTGGTTACTTTCTATCCTATGCTGTCAAAATGGCAACCAATAGCGCTTATTGACTGGTTCTGGTTAACCAGTATTGGTGTATTGGCCATGTTAGGTCAGGTGCTAATGACCAAGTCATTCAGGCTAGTATCACCTGCTCGTATTGGTTTGCTCACTAACATATCGGTTATTTTTGCGGCTCTGCTTGGTTACATCATATGGCAAGAACCTATTACCTCCGGTCTTATCTTAGGTGCTGGTTTAATTTTCTGGGCTGGGAGCATAACAACAAGGCAGCGTTGGCTCTGGTGATGGCTCTAACCACACAATACATACAATCCTTGGCGTAACGCCCTAAAAGCGATAGAATACGCGACCAATTTTCAGCGTTCGATGATGGGCTACTTAATATGTCCTTTGGTAACGTCATTTAATTTTTTAAGCAGTAAGTAACAGCATGAGCAAAAAACTTTATATTAAAACCTGGGGCTGTCAAATGAACGAGTACGACTCGGAAAAAATGGCGGACTTATTGGATTCAACTCATGGTTACTCTGCGGCAGAAACAGCTGAAGAAGCCGACGTTATCTTGCTTAACACTTGCTCTATTCGTGAAAAAGCACAAGAAAAGGTCTTCCATCAACTCGGCCGCTGGAAAACATTAAAACAGACCAAACCAGACTTGGTGATTGGCGTTGGTGGTTGCGTTGCGTCACAAGAAGGTGAGCATATTCGTCAACGTGCACCTTTTGTTGATGTCGTTTTCGGTCCTCAAACACTGCATAGATTACCAGAGATGATCACGCAGGTTACTGGCACAAAAGCACCGGTAGTTGATATTAGCTTCCCTGAAATCGAAAAGTTTGATCGCTTACCAGAGCCTCGTGCTGACGGTCCTACTGCTTTCGTTTCTATTATGGAAGGTTGCTCTAAGTATTGCTCGTTCTGTGTTGTCCCTTATACGCGTGGTGAGGAAGTTAGCCGTCCTGTTGATGATGTTATTTATGAAATTGCACAACTTGCAGAACAAGGTGTACGTGAGGTTAACTTATTAGGTCAAAATGTTAATGCTTTCCGTGGTCCCAATCATGATGGCAGTATTTGTTCATTCGCAGAGTTGTTGCATTTTGTCGCTGCAATAGACGGCATTGATCGAATTCGTTACACCACATCTCACCCTGTTGAGTTTACCGACGACATCATAGAAGCCTATAAACACATTCCTGAGTTGGTTGATCACCTTCATTTACCCGTTCAAAGCGGCTCTGATCGTATACTCACCATGATGAAGCGTGGACATACGGCTATCGAATATAAATCTAAAATTCGTCGCTTGAAGAAAGCGCGTCCGAATTTAAGCATGTCTTCTGATTTTATCATTGGCTTCCCCGGTGAAACGGATGAAGATTTTGAAGCAACCATGAATCTCATCAAAGACGTTGATTACGATTTAAGCTTTAGCTTTATATACAGTGCTCGTCCAGGCACACCAGCGGCTGACATCACTGATGAAGTTAGTGATGAAACCAAAAAGCAACGCTTACAATTATTGCAACAACGCATTAATCAGCAGGCTCTGAGCATAGCGCGTAATATGCTAGGTACTACTCAGCGTATCCTGGTTGAAGGTCCATCGAAGAAAAATATCATGGAGCTAATGGGTAGAACTGAAAACAATCGCGTGGTTAATTTTGAAGGTTCTCCAGACATGATTGGCGGTTTCGTCGATGTTAAAATCACAGGTGTTTACGCAAACTCTTTACGTGGTGACGTCATCAAAACAGAAGCTGAAATGGGATTACGCATAGATACCGCTCCACAAGCTATCATCTCTAAACAATCAATTAATAGCACTGATGAACTTGGTGTTAACCAACATATTCCAGGATAAGTAGACACTTGAGTCAGCTAAACAATATCGAGTTTAAACTCGAACCCCATGATCACAAACGTTTATTAGCACTTTGTGGTCCTCATGATGACAATATAAAACAAATTGAACGTAGACTTGGCGTGGAGATCAGCTATCGCGACAATCAGTTTAAGGTTGTCGGTGTACATCAGCAGACATCAGCAACAGCTGACCTGATTAAAACCCTTTATGTAGAAACACAACCGGTAAAAGGTGGCGTACCTGAGCTTGAGCCTGAGCAAGTGCATTTAGCTATTCAAGAAGCGCACGCTATGGAGCAATCAAACCATAGCGAACACGGCAAAGAAGTTAATATAAAAACTAAACGGGGTGTTATTAAGCCTCGTAACCCTAATCAGGCCCAATATATAAAAAATATTGTCCACCACGACATTAGCTTTGGTATTGGTCCTGCTGGTACAGGTAAAACCTATTTAGCAGTTGCTTGCGCTGTCGATGCATTGGAAAGACAAGAAATTAGACGCATATTGTTGACGAGACCAGCTGTTGAGGCTGGCGAGAAACTGGGTTTTTTACCCGGTGATTTAGCACAAAAAGTCGATCCCTATCTCAGGCCTCTTTATGACGCCTTATTTGAAATGCTTGGTTTCGAAAAAGTTGAAAAGCTTATCGAGCGTAATGTGATTGAAGTCGCCCCATTAGCTTATATGCGCGGCCGGACACTCAATGATGCTTTTATTATTCTTGATGAAAGTCAAAACACAACTGTAGAACAGATGAAGATGTTCCTAACCCGCATCGGGTTTAACTCGCGTGCTGTTATAACCGGCGATATAACACAGGTTGATCTACCCCGAGGTGCTCGTTCTGGGCTTCGTCATGCAATTGAGGTATTACAGCAAGTTGAGGATATCTCATTTGACTTCTTTACTGCCGAAGATGTCGTTCGTCACCCTGTGGTTGCGCGCATTGTAAAAGCGTACGAAAAGCATGAAGCCGCCAAAGAAGCTGAAAAGAAAGCCAAGGCTGAGCAAGAAAAACTCGCTCAAGCATCATCTGAAAAACCTCAATGACAGCCCTAATTGACTTACAGGTTGCCAGTGAAAGCGCCGCAGACATTCCGCATATTAACGATATCCAACACTGGTGTAACACGGTGTTGTCAGATCAAGGGTTATCCGACAAAGAAATCACGCTAAGATTGGTCGATCTTGAAGAGAGCCAAACGTTAAATAGAGAGTATCGAGGTAAAGACAAGCCCACGAATGTACTCTCTTTCCCCTTTGAAGCGCCAGAGCACGTTACCATCAACTTATTGGGTGATTTAGTCATCTGTGTTCCCGTCATGACACTAGAGGCTAAAGAGCAAAACAAAGACGTTATGCACCATTGGGCTCACCTTATTGTGCATGGCTGCTTGCATTTGTTAGGTTACGACCATATTGATGATGATGAAGCCAATATTATGGAAGCACGAGAAATTTCTATTCTGGCGAAATTATCAATTGACGATCCCTATCTAGATCATTAATGATAACCCCTTAGTCACAACATAAACCAACCTTTACGCAATAAGGGATTTAAAGGTTTATTAAGTTTGGAGCGTATGAGCGACGACAACCCCCACTCTAGTAGCGGTTCTAATGGTAAGAGCTGGATGACAAAAATCGTCCAAGCGATATCAGGGGAACCGAAAAATCGCGAAGAGTTTGTAGAATTTATTAACGAAGCTGAAAGTAACGATGTCATTGATCATGGTACCAAAGAAATGATCGAAGGCGTTATGGAAGTCGGTGAGATGCGAGTCAGGGATATTATGATTCCTCGCGCCCAAATGGTCACTATTGACATAGAACAGACCGTTAAAGAATTCCTTCCTGTCGTCCTTGAATCAGCCCACTCTCGATTTCCTGTTATCAACGAAGACAAAGATCATATTGAAGGCATATTACTCGCTAAAGATTTACTGCAGTTTGCTTTTAATGACGAGAAAACCTTTAAAATAACCGACATATTACGCCCAGCCATTATTGTGCCTGAAAGTAAGCGAGTAGATATTCTTCTGCGTGAATTCAGACAGCACAGGTATCACATGGCTATCGTTGTCGACGAATATGGTGGCGTATCGGGTGTTGTTACTATCGAAGACATCTTAGAATTAATCGTCGGCGAAATTGAAGACGAGCATGATGTTGAAGAAGGCAATAGCGAGGATATACGTCCGCTAAACACTTCCACCTATTCTGTAAAAGCACTCACTCCACTTGACGACTTTAATAAGTTTTTCGAAAGTGAATTTGATGAAGAAGAAGCTGACACTGTCGGCGGAATCGTCTTAAAAGCTTTTGGCCATCTACCGGAAAAAGATGAAACAGTCACTATTAATGATATTCAATTCATCGTTACCAATGCTGATAACAGACGCTTAATCCAATTAAAAGTGCTTTTACCAAAGAAAAAGAATTAAACCGTGCTAAGTGCATTACTAAAGTGGGCAGTGCCTTTGTTGCTTGGACTAAGTCTGACCTTGGCTTATGCCCCATTCTCATACTGGTTTGTGCTGCCTATCAGTTTTTCGCTGTTTCTATGGCAACTAAGCCGATCTGAAACACCGTTTAAAACAGGCTTTGCTTTTGGTTTTGGTTGGTTTGGTGCTGGTGTAAGTTGGGTTCACGTCAGTATTGCTGATTTTGGCGGTATTCCGCTTATTGCATCTATTTTTATGATGGCCTCTCTAGCAGCTTACCTCGCACTTTACCCAGCATTATTTTCGTTTCTGAGTAAGAAATACATACACACTCATTATTGGCCCCTCGCCATGCCAGTTATTTGGTTAACGACAGAATGGCTTAGAGGAAGTTTGTTCACAGGCTTCCCCTGGTTATCCATAGGCTATAGCCAACTCGACAGCCCTTTATCGGGCTGGATACCTATCCTAGGTGAAACCGGCCTATCTGCTCTAATAGTACTGCTGTGCGCGAGCGTCTCGTTTAGCATTACCCATAGAAGGTATGCTACACCCGCAATAATCATTGTTGTATTAGTCGTTAGTGGTTTAGTACTAAATCAACAACACTGGACAACAAGAACGGAAAAAACCGTTCGCGTGAGCTTGGTTCAGGGAAATATCCAGCAAGAAATGCGTTGGGTGCCAGAACAAGAGCAACCCACTATGCAAAAGTATTGGGATATGACTGCCGAGCATTGGGATTCAGACATCGTTATATGGCCAGAAGCAGCGATACCTAAGCTAGAACCTTTTGCTATTGATTACCTGCTAAGACTGGATCAAAAGGCGATTGAAACTGATACAGGACTTATTACGGGCATTGTCAATTACCATACAGATACCAGAGAAGCTTATAACACCATGCTAGGGATTGGCGTTCGTCATACGGGCGATACTAGACCTCAATACCAATATGAGCATAGTAATCGTTATATTAAGAACCACTTGGTTCCTTTAGGCGAGTTTGTTCCTCTTGAGCGTATGATAAGAGAGCTTGCTCCTATTTTTGATTTACCCATGTCATCGTTTACGCGAGGTGACTATCAACAAACAAACCTCATCGCAAAAGACATGCAGTTTGTATCAGCTCTTTGCTATGAAATATTATTTCCGCATCAGATAAGGACCAATATTAACGACCAAACACAGTTTATCATCACACTCAGTAATGATGCATGGTTTGGGCGTTCCCATGGCCCAGCACAACACTTACAGATCGCACAGATGCGAGCAAAGGAGTTTGGCTTGCCAGTATTAAGGGCTACCAACAATGGTTTTACTGCTATTGTCGATGAGTCTGGCAGCGTTCAGCTTCAAATTCCGCAATTTAAAGCCGCCGTATTAACTGACGATGTTGCGACAGTTGAAGGCTCAACACCTTACCGAGACTTCGGTGATTTGTGGAGTTGGCTCCTCGCTGTCTTGGCCTTAACCTGGACTCTTTACGCACAACGTAAACAAATCAGCTAATTCACATCATCATATTTTACATTCAAACGGTAGTAATACGTTGTTGTGCGTGGTTAAATTCCATTAACACCTTGGTTTTAAAGGAAGTGGTATGAAAAAAGTTCTCCTATTGTTGTTGTTCATCCCTTTTTTCAGCTTAGCTGATACGGAAATTAACTGGCTAGATTATAAAGATGCCCGTGAGCAAAAAAGCAGTAAGCCAATATTCGTATTCGGTGAAATGAAGTTTTGCAGTACCTGTCAGGCAATGAAAGCTGAAGTGTTTTCTCAATCAGAGATTATCAGTCTTCTGAATGAGCAGTTTTTACCTGTAAAACATACATCTTATATTACGGGCAATCACAAATTTAAAGACCTTAAAGACAAAGAAGGCAACCCTCTCAAGATTGTCGGCTCACCAGCATACGTTATGATCACAGGTGATGAATACAAGCTCGCTTATGGTTACAAGTCAAAAGACGAAATGAAAAAAATGCTGAACTACATTTTGATGCAATCCAAGTCATAGTGCCCAATTAAAGCACTAAAAGGCGCCTGTAAACTAAGGCGCTTCACCTCCTATCTGGTTATACTTTAACAAATTCGCAAATTTTCAATTGTGTCTTAAACTTATATCAGAGCGTGTTGCTCTAGCTCGTATAGATAAGTTAGCACTCAACACAGTTAGCAATGCATCGAATATAGTCGCACTTTGTTTTGAAACTCGATAAGGACTTCTGAGACACCCACTTATTTATACAACCTAAGGTTGAAATTAAGGGGCGTCCTATGAAAATTATAAGCCGTTTAGTCACACTGTCATTATTGTCGTTAACCATTATTGCTTGCACACCCAATAAAGTAAGCGATGAAACCAACGCAAATCAAGCATCTGCGCCAACCCAACAATCAGAACAAGCTCAGGAGCAAATAAACAGTGATTGTTCGTTCACTATAGGGTTTGATAGTTGGGAACCCTATCAATATGCCGATGTTGGAGGTAAGACATCAGGGTTAGATATAGAAATTGTCTCTACTGTCATTGATAAAATGAATTGCTCAATTTCTTATAAACAGGCGACTTGGGTAACACTGTTGAGTGATTTAAGGGCTGGCGAAGTCGATATGTTATTAGGCGCTTCTAAAACAGAAGAAAGAGAACAATTCGCGCTCTTTAGCGATCCCTATCGCATGGAAGAGTTTTCATTAT
This sequence comes from uncultured Pseudoalteromonadaceae bacterium, assembly GCA_964625615.1. Classification (GTDB taxonomy): domain Bacteria; phylum Pseudomonadota; class Gammaproteobacteria; order Enterobacterales; family Alteromonadaceae; genus M269. Next base: position 23,757 of record CAZVDU010000050.1, read on the forward strand.
ACATTCGTAAAGACGATTCTTATACCGATTGGACAAGTGTCAGTGATTTTATTCAGAACGGCAGCCGTATAGGCATTGTAGAAGATTATTATTACGGCCCTGAAGTGTCTATGTTGTTGGAAGGTTCTGTTACTTCAGCCTATTTTTCACCAGGTATTATGGGTGAATTAAACATTGCGCGCTTACTTGATCACGATATTGATGGTTTCCTCGAAGACAGTTTTGTTGGCGCTTCACTGTTGCGAAGAAAAGCACTATCAGAATATATTGTCGCACACGATGTTAAGATACAAACCGGTAATGCCTACGTTATGTTTAGCAAAAAAAGTGTTAGCGAAGAACATGTTAGTAAATTCAACCAACACTTAATGGATATCAAAAACAATGGAGAATACGACGGTATTATGAACAAATATAGTCAATAACGAGGCTATATCGTTAAACCTTTGATGCGAAGGGGGACCTTCGCATCAATCTTAGAAAGTCCCCTTCTAAAATATTAAAAATATTTTTAATAGAAAATGAACCGCTAATCATACCCAATGCCTCTAACTCATTATAAGCGTCTGTGCGTAAACAAATGAAGAGTGAAAATGGCCTCCGAACAAGATTTATTCTTGGGTATTGAAGTAACATGGATTTGGCTTGCATTACTTATTTTTTTACTTTTTCGTATCGAGAAACCCGCGAAATATTACTATCAATTAGGCCTTAAAGC
>CAZVDU010000050.1:24574-25869 GCA_964625615.1 uncultured Pseudoalteromonadaceae bacterium
ACACCCGTTGCAAAACCAGATATCTTTGACTTAACCAGAGACTTCTAGGGACTGTTTACATTTAGGTATATACTAACGCTATTTAATCGTAAGTAATGCTCAAAAGAGATATGACTGAAAACCAAAGTGAAGTCGCACCGAAAAAAGGCAGTGGCTTTTTTGCAAACTTAATCTTCAACATCATTGTTCCCACACTCATTCTGACTAAGTTAAGTGCTCCCGAGTACTTAGGGCCTGTTTGGAGTATTGTTGTCGCTCTTTCTTTCCCTATCGGATACGGTATATGGGACTTAAAGCAGTCAGGTAAAGTTAACGGCTTTTCTATACTGGGTATCGTCAGTGTATTTTTGACAGGCGGCATTAGCCTACTTCAATTAGACCCCAAATATATAGCCATCAAAGAAGCTGCTATACCGGCCATCATAGGTGTTGGTGTCTTCTTTACACAAGATACACGCTACTCTGTCGTTAAAATTCTTATTCTTAACGACCAACTATTACGTTTAGATTTATTAAAACAAGCCCTTCAAGAAGCTAATAATACGGCGCTGTTCGAGAAAAAAACAAAGGTCGCGACCACTATCATCGCTAGCTCATTCTTCTTATCTTCAGTCCTCAATTATATTCTAGCCAAAGTCATTCTCGTTAGTCCTCCTGGGACAACCGAATACAGCCAAGAGCTTGGTAAGATGACAGCCTTAAGCTACCCCGTTATTATGGTGCCTAGTATGATTATCTTAATAGGCGCTATGTGGTATCTATTCAGCCAAATCAAAAAATGCACAGGCAAAGGCTTTGATAGCTTTATTGCAGAAGAAAATTGATACTAGTCGAATTACATCAACAGTAAGCATAAATACCTTAGTGAGATCTGCATGGACAAAATGACGAACACAGAACTAAATCAATTAATGGCCGACAGTGCCGCTAATGCCATTTCAACCACGCTAAGCGAATTTAACTTCGAACTGGATGGTTCTGTTGAAAGCATCTCTCATGTAGATAACGTGATTTTGAGTTGGCTCGACAAATACAAAGACCGCGCTTTGGAAGACGATTCCGTCTTTACTATCTGTAATATCTACGGCGCTTACATAGGTGAAATCTTTCGCGAACACGTCGGTGGTAACTGGCTCTACGACCAATCCAATGAAAATGCACCTTATGTGTTACTTGAATACGGTGATAAAAGCTACGCATTTGCAGGTATCTGCTATCAACGTTTAGTCAATGACAGTGAGATCAGCGTTCGTGAGTACTTTGATAAAGCTGTGGCGAATAGTACGCAGTAAATC
>CAZVDU010000051.1:0-25710 GCA_964625615.1 uncultured Pseudoalteromonadaceae bacterium
TTAGGTAAGCATGAAAGCGATATTCCAACTATTGAGTTAGGGGATATTTTGCCAAATTTTATTGCTCGGCATAGGCAAATGTTAGATGACGCCGTGCCCTTAGATACCCATGTTCAGTTAGATACGGTAAAAGACGCTAACTCAGTTCATTGCCGTTTAAAGCATATTAAGCATGAGATGAGTCATCTAGGTTTAACCACGACAAGCTTGAAATACTTGTTTAGCCTAGAAAAAAAATTCGTTCTGCATGGCAAACTCTATTGCCACTATAGCGAAGACTTTAAATTGGGTAGCGGGTCGACGACCCAACCTGACATATACATATGCTTAGCTTATTTACTTTTTAATGTGTGCGAAGTAAAAGGCGACCTTAACGCACTAAATTCTGCTGTTCGTTTATTAGATGAGTCAGGAGAGTTAATTCGACAAGGTTATACACTTTCCGACGTAGGGCTGTTAGAAAAAAGCCTTTCGCTAGAAGAGTCATTATTAAAGGGGCTAAGCATTGATAAATAAGCTGCCACTTGGCTTTATCTACTTCCCTGGTCCGAGAGCAACAGCATACCTCAATGTACTACGAGATTTAGATATTGCTATCGACACTATTATCGTGATGAAAAACGATAAAGAATACATCGAAGGATTAGCCCAAGAAGCGCAACGAAATAACTACAAAGATCATTATTTTGATATTAGCTACGATCTTCAACACTATATTCAAGAATACAATGTTAAGGTCTTAACAACGGAAGCTTCACACATTAATGATGTCGCGTTATCAAAAGCGATCTTAGATAACGATATACGAGATTGGATTTTCAGTGGAGGTGGTATATTAAAACCTCATTTATTTCAACAGGATAAACGTTACATTCATGTACACCCAGGTAAAGTGCCTGATTTTAGAGGAAGTACATGTTTTTATTACAGTGTTTTGCATGACTTGAGTTTAGCTTCTACCGCTTTTTTCATGAGCCAGAGGCTTGATGACGGGGAGAACCTAGCGATGACAGAGTTCAGCCTCAATCTGCAAATTACCGAACAAATGCCACTTTTTTTTGACTACATATTAGATCCATGGATAAGAGCAATATCGCTAAAAAAGGTGCTATCAAGCATACTCAACGGGAAGTTAGAGACATTGCATACCCCCTCTCCTGATTCAAACCGGACTTATTATGTGATGCATCCTATTTTGCGGAACTTAGCACTAAACAGGCTCAATGATCATTTTGATCCAAAAAAGCCCGCAGGTATTTTTGAATGCCAATAGATTCGGAACAGCACTTACCTCGGTATCATACGCCTAAAGGTCGTGTCCTCTGGCTAACAGGGTTATCTGGCGCCGGTAAAACAACCATAGCGCAATACATTCAACGCTACCTCATACAAGGAGGTATAACACCACTGATCCTCGATGGCGACTTGGTGAGAAATGCTATTAATGACCCACATTGGGGATTTGATGAAGAAAGTCGTAGAGCTGGTTCATTTCGATATTCAAGGCTTGCATACATGGCCGCTTCACAGGGGTTAACTGTTATCGTCCCCACAATAAGCATGTTTCATGATGTGCATCAGTGGAATCGCGAGAATATTAAGTACTATTTTGAAGTTTATTTGCGTACTTCTGAAAACACTCGCCGCCAACGTGATCCTAAAACGTTATACGCTGCCCAAACGACTGAAAAGCATTCCCCTATGGTCGGACTTAACGATAAGGTGCAAACCCCACAAGAACCAGACATGCTCATTGACAATGATCATCAAAGAGATGAACAAGCAATTGGTGAATTAGCATTAGCTATCGTAGAGCGCTTTTTAGATGCAACACCACAATAATCCGACCTTATTCCAACGGGTTAAGACTAAATTCCAAGATTACACATCACTAGAAATAGAAAAAGTACTTCTGTGTGTTCAATCACTGTGTAGAGAACATAACGAAATTGAATCACTAATATCGTCACTACCACACAGACCATTCGCAGAAACACTCGATAGTATTTTCTATAACAACCTGAAAGCGCTAAATTCACGTAATGAGAACAAGTCATGTTTGGGATGTTACTTTTGCTTTTCAGCAACCTGCAATCAGTTAACACATATTGGTGAAGGTTTTTCTGAGGTTTCAGAATACTCATTCATCGCTTTAGTTGATTTGGAGCACCTCACTGAAAAAAAAATAAAACGGTATAAAGACTTTTCTCAGTTCAATTACTTAGCACTCCCTAGCGTGTTATTTCACCGCCACTTATCATGCTTGAACGCCGTATTCCTTCCAGAGTCTAATACACAATGCCAGTGGCACTTCCCACGTCATGTCATTCGTATTGGCTGCCCACATGGGTTAGATATCCCATTAATAGATACCATCGAACGCTATGGCGGAAATCTTCTTTACGATTACATATTGAGCTCAACACCAAAAGGTCATCGATATTCGACCCCAGCTTCTCTCAATATCCCAGATGTATTAAGGGATAACTCAAACGATAAGCTGTGCGCCATCCCTTTGGGGTTTCCTAAATTAGATACTTTTGTCAAACGTGTTGAAGAAGTTCATGCGACAAAACTCGTATACCACTTATCCAATTGGCAATTAGAAAGCAAAGAAGTTAGAGACAATGTAGGCAAGATGCTAGAAGCACTTTTGAGGCGTTTTCCTAACGTAAAGCTTGTACTTAGACCTTTCCCTGAAGACTTGAAACAGAAACCTCTTAAAGAGCAGATTCACTCTCTGACAGCATCAGATCGCTTTTCAATAAGCCAAACCTCATCTTATATCGATGATTACGTCGGTGCCAGCTTGCTAATAACACATCGACAACAAACAGGGCAAATGTACACCTACGCAACAGGTCGTCCAATTTTTTGCTTAGATTACGCCGCGGATGATGAAGTGTCCGAAACCCCCTTTGGCATACTCATTAGCAATATAGATAGTCTATGTGAACAAATTGAGCATTATTTATCAGCCCCTAATTTGATGAGAAAACGCCTTGAACAGCTTCACGCCAATGTGACATTCAATACGGGTAGTTCGATGCAATACTTAATAAAAAGTATGCCAACCATATTAAAGAATGAAAAACATCCTGACTGGCTATATCTCGATTTATATCACCCTGACAAATCCAAGGAAAACCAGTATCAACAAACCTTAACTTGTCTAACGTACCTATATAGACAGCCAAAGGCATTCAATCAGGTTTCAGAAGCTGCAATCTCTGCATTCCCCATTGATCCGAGTGTGCTTTTTTTTGCTGCTGAGTCTCAATCAAGAACACCCGATCCACTTCAACATACTTACTACTTCTTTTGCCATTACAAAGCGCTTGAATATATGAATCAGGCTCAAAAAAACCTGACTAGTGGAAATGATAAGTTGAATGTGGCAATCATTAATTGGATGTCGCATAAAGGGCAGTACTTAGCCCAAAACCTATTATGGCAATATCAAAACGATACACTGGATTTTCATCATAATATCGATTCTCTGTTCAGTGAGATCAGTCAGAACAATAGCCAGCTACCGCCCTTTAGTGCTCGCAAAATATCCCCGATTGAGAAACAATTAGCATTTCAGTCAACGTTTAATTTTGATATGTTGGCCACTGACCGAAAACTAAAAAGCGTCAATGAAGTAGCCTTATATTGTGCAGGCCAAGTTGCAGCTTGTTTCATTCATCTAAACCAAAAATACAATCGATTCAACATCGTCGCCATATATGACAGCGATCCAAACAAGCACAATGAGGTACTTTTGGGACACAAGATTCAAGATAAATCTAATCTTAAAAAAATAGATTGCCCTATCGTGATTTGTTCATTTGCCTTTGAAAAAGAAATATCTCTCATGCTTCATAAGTTTGCAGCCGATAATTTACATGAGATATTTCTAAGTGATTATGTGGACCCATTTTAATGCAACCATCTAAAACGCAAAATAAGCTACATTTAGTAGAGAAGAAACATACTGAAAGCGTTTTTAATTATACAAAAGCGGAAGCGTTAGAACTAGCAAGCCAAAAACTTCAGAATGCACATGTTTTACCCATTCTGGTATTAACATATCGGGATTGGATCACTAACAAAGACTCAATTATTGAACGTATTCTAAATTTTGAAGCTACAAAAAGCCTCATCGTGAGATCGAGTTGCCATCGAGAAGATACTGCAACAGATTCGATGGCAGGTTACTTCGACTCGGTATTAAACGTTTCCCCTAATACCAAAGAATTAAGTCATGCCATTGATAAGGTTTTTGCATCCTACGGACAAGCAATTGATGATGACCAAGCTTTTATTCAACCAATGCTGGATGATGTAAAACTATCAGGAGTGATGTTCAACTATGAACCAAACTCCGGCGCCCCTTATTACGTCATTAACTATGATGATGAGACAGATAGCACGGAATCAATAACGTCAGGCTTCAGTAAAAACAGTAAAACAGACTTTATTTCTCATCTTTGCCCTCAAATAGTGGGATGGCAAAAATCCTTACTTAACACATCGAACGAACTAGAAAAACTGTTTGGAATAACCGCTCTGGATATTGAATTCGCAGTGGACAAAAACGAGCATTTATTTCTTTTCCAAGTAAGGCCACTGACATTACAGGCTAGTTTCTCTGAACAAACAGACTCCCATACTATCGAACTCAATTGTATCGCCAAGAAAGTCTATCGCCTTTCACGCCCTCATCCCTATTTACTCGGCCAAACAACTATATTCGGCGTCATGCCCGATTGGAATCCTGCGGAAATAATAGGTATTCGACCTAAACCATTAGCGTTATCTTTGTATAAAGAACTGATAACTGACAACATTTGGTCTCATCAACGCGCTAACTACGGATACCGTAATGTAAACGGTTTCCCTCTTCTCGTTGTCTTAGGAGGTACACCTTATATAGACACCAGATTAAGTTTCAACTCCTTTGTTCCAGCGAAGTTAGATGATGCTATAGCTGAAAAGTTGGTAAATTATTATCTGGATAAATTAGGATCGAATCCAAATCTACATGACAAGATTGAATTTGAGATCGTCCAATCATGTTACAGCTTTGATATTGATAACCGATTAAGAGCGATGAGAGAATCTGGTTTCTCCGAGGATGAAACAACTCAAATTAAACAAAACCTGCTTAAACTAACCAACGAAATAATCTCCGACAAAGGCAATTATTGGGTTAGCGATATTAAGAAAATTGAGACACTCAAAGTTAAACAACAACATATCCAGAGCAGCCACCTCAACAAGATCGAAAAAATACACTGGCTTATCGAAGATTGTAAAAACTTTGGTACGTTACCTTTTGCAGGCCTAGCTCGAGCCGGCTTTATAGCCATGCAATTACTAGAGTCTCTAGTTGCAGTAGAGGCAATCACGAGGGAAGACGCAAATACCTTTTTAAGTAGCTTAAACACCGTCAGTTCACAACTCATCGACGAATTTAATGTTTTAGAAAAAAATGCTTTTTTGGATAAATACGGTCACTTGAGACCTGGCACTTACGACATCCTCTCTGCAAGGTACGACGAAAAGCCTGAACAATACTTTACTTGGGCAGAGAGGGGGAAACAATCAAACATTGAGACAAACAACTTCCCTATATCACTCAATAAGCTCAATACAATCAATGATATACTCTCTGAACACAGTATCGACATCGAAGCCATAGGTCTTTTCAATTTTATAAAAAGTGCAATAGAAGCACGCGAGTTTGGCAAGTTTGTATTTACAAAAAGCTTAAGCGATTGCCTTGTTCTCATAGAGCAATTAGGTATAGGGTTAGACCTCTCAAAAGAGGACATGGCCTATGTCGACATCAAGGACATACTCAAGCTTTACTCGACCTCATTTAGCGCAACAAATACGCTCAAAAGCTCTATCAACCTAGGTAAGGAAAACCATAGAGCTGCAAAAGGCATTTGTTTACCCTCAATTATTCAAAATAAAGAACAAATTTATCATTTTCAACTCATGCAAGAGCAACCAAATTTCATTACAGAAAATGTAGTTTCAGCCAAAGTAGTCAATACTGCACTGGATAAAAGTGATAGCGTAACAGGTGCGATACTCTTTATTGAGTCAGCAGATCCTGGGTATGATTGGATATTCTCTCAACAGGTAGCGGGCTTCGTTACCAAATACGGTGGTTGCAACTCGCATATGGCCATTAGAGCTAGAGAACTTAATATTCCGGCCGTTATTGGTGCTGGAGAGATCAATTACACTCACTGGCATCAAGCAAAAAAGCTGCGCATTGATTGTGCCAATAAAAAAGTTGAAGTACTCCAATGAACCTTGTTGCCATATCGCAACGTGTTGAACTTTACGATGACATTGGTGAACGACGAGACGCACTAGACCAAAGGTGGTCCTCTTTACTAACAGCAGCTGAGTTAATACCCATTCTCTTACCAAATACTAATCACGTTGCAAAACAACTCATAAAATCACTCCCCATCAAAGGCATTATCCTCACAGGAGGCAACAATTTAGTGGGGTATGAGGGGGATGCGCCAGAAAGAGATCAGCTTGAGCAATGGCTAATGAATTACGCAACATCCCAAAACTTCCCCTTACTGGGCGTTTGTCGTGGTATGCAAGTAATCCAACAAAGCTCTGGCGTTTGTCTGCATAAAGTATCAGGACATGTCAATGCAGAGCAAATTATTGAAATCAACGGCAACAAAGAGTGTGTCAATAGCTATCACAACTGGGGGGCCTACGAAACTCCTACAGGGTTTAACCTATTCGCCAAGTCAAAAGATGGTGTAGTAAAAGGGATAGTGAACGGTAAAGGCAACATTATGGGTATCATGTGGCACCCGGAAAGAATAATCCCTCATCGAGAAGCAGATATACAAATACTGAAGAGGCTATTTATATCATGAATGTTGTAGTGTTGGCCGCAGGCACAGGCTCTAGACTGAGACCCTATACAAATTCCAAACCCAAGGCCTTGGTTGAGCTGGCAGGAAAGCCACTACTTGAACATCAACTAGATGTCTTTTCTAGATTGAGCATTAGCGACGTTTCTCTAGTCACGGGCTATTTATCTGATCACTTTTCTCCCTATAATCTTACTCAACACATAAATCCATTATTTGACCAATCCAATATGGTTTACTCCCTCATGAAAGCATCATCGCTTTTTGATCTTGAAAGCGATCTCATCATTTCATATGGCGACATCATTTATGAGGATTCAGTACTTGAACAGCTTATAAGAAGTGCAGGAGATGTAGTCGTTTCAGCCGACAGTCATTGGCTTGATTTGTGGTCACTACGTATGGAGGATCCACTTTCTGATGCAGAGTCTTTTGATTACGATAAAACGCAACTGAAGCTTAAATCATTAGGGAAGAAGATAGAGACTTACGAACAAGCTCAAGCGCAATACATTGGGCTGATAAAAATAAAAAGCTCTGTATTGAAGCTAGTTAAGAACATTTATGATGCATTGCCTGCCGAACAATCACAAAATATGTATCTTACCGACTTCATTACCCTCCTTATTAATAAATCCTTAGATGTCAGGGTGAGCATTCACTCTAGAGGTTGGCTTGAAGTCGATACTCAAGATGATCTGCATACATATCAAGGCTTGATACGACAGCAAAAATTTACCGAGCTAGGATTTAAGCCCTAAAGCATGCCATTCTAAAATAGCAATTAGTCACTTATTTAACCTGTATAAAGCGCAGATAATTGTCGAATCAACCTTGCCTCTTCCATAAAATCAGGATTCTCAAAGCGCTTATTTTCCCTATCAAACTTCGAATGTGCCTTAGTTATTGTCGAGAAACAATCTAAGGGCAGTGATTTCACCCCCCAATTCACTAATTCTTGAGTAATACAGGATAAATTAGCAGCGGCGCATAATGACTCAACAACACTTGCGTCAACACCTGGGTCTCTCAAGTGATTTTTTTCCTCTCCGATCCTATCCGAAATAGCCCGCAGATTAGAATGATGAATAAAGGCTACTCCATCTTTTGTCAAAATACGGTCAAGCTGTAATAAATACGCCTGCAATGTATCAGTATTAGCATGCACTAAAGAATCAAAACTAAACACTAAGTCAATTGAGTTAGGCGCAACCATTTCCAGCGATTTGCCGTCATTAAGAAAAAACTCTATTCCACTCTCACATGAAAACCTTTCCTTTGAGACGTTGATACATTCTTCAGATAAATCAATTGCATAGAGTTTAGCAGCATAGTCCTTTAAGTAATGTGTCCACCGACCATAACCACAAGCAATTTCAAGAATATTCGCACAGGGCAAAAAGCGTTGTATACGAGGAAAAATACATGAGAACCATTGGGATTGGGAATTCCCCCAACTTGCAGACCATTCTTCTCCTTGGTTCGACCATGCATAGTTGCCGTCCCACAGTGCCTTATTTTTATTTATTTCCATCGATCTTCCTCAAAAAGAGCTCGAGCCTTTAGGTAGGTAAGCTTTAGGCCTTGATAATATGGCCTTCAAATCCTAGGTTTCGAATATTGTCTAACATAGCCTTTTGATGTGACAAGGAACATATCCCTACAACATCAATCTGCGTTAAATTAATAGACTCAATATCGACAATAGGTACACCTTCATAATGTTCACCCACTTTACTTTTATCGGCAATGGCGCCTATTTGCCGCATATTTTTGAACGTACCTAATACGTTCTTACAGATATCATTGTACCCATAGAGCATTATCGACTTCTCAGGGTTCACTTTTCTAAAATTCTCAATAAAACGTGAAACCCGACTGTGTTTGTGTCGATTGGCATACCAATGAGATAAAGATGTACGAATGTTCTTGCCATCATCAAGCTTTAGGTCACGAATTGTGCGCAGAATCCGAACTTTTTCTCTTAACTCAGTGGCATAGGTTTTTTTGTTGTGGTTTCTAGTCGTGCTTTCATGCTGCCTAAAATGATTTAAGCACTGATGAACAAAAGCCACTTTACTCTCAGTGGCGAGTCTTATATAGCAAGCCCAATCGCCACAGTATCTATATTCATTGACTGTTAATGCTCTCTTTAAGGCTTTTGCGTTGAAGAGTACTGAACTCACGTTAGGAATGACATTCAGAAAAACAAGATAATCCCGAATCAATGCCCTTCCATCTACCACGAAAGAGTGATTCCAAATGTTTTTATACGATTTAAATTGATAATTGTAGAGGCCAAGTGAATTACCGTTTTTATCGATTCTCAAAGAATCACTATAAGCTAAACCTATTTCTCTATCAGCTACCAAGACGTTCAACAACGTTTCCAGAAACTCAGGCTCTGCGATATCATCACTTTCTGCAATCCATATATAGTCGCCACGCGCTTTTGCGACTCCCTTTATCCATTGCTTATTCACTGCACCACTATTTGATGAATTAAACTCTCTGTAATGCACTCTATCTTCTTCACGATGATAAGCTTCAAGAATTTGTTGGCTACCGTCTGTACTCGCATCATCCAGAAGGATAATTTCGATATCTGAATAGGTTTGATAGGTTATAGAATGTAATCGTTGTTCCAAAAAACTAGCATGGTTGTAACAAGGTACAATGACAGAAATTAACGGCGTTTTCTGTTTGTCGCCTGATTTACTGTTCACTGACTAATTTCCCCATCAATTTATTAGTGGACCATGGCATGATTTAAGCCACATGGATAATCTTTGAAGCAGGAATACCCCAGTCACCTAACTGTTTGAGAATCTGCTCTTTAAATGCGACTGAAGACAGTAGAATATAATCAACTTGAGCATCGACACTTTTCTTAATATCGACACCCTCATATTCACCCTCTAACTGCTTATCGACAAACTGAGTTATGGTTATCAATTCAACATTTTTAAGCGTATGAAAAGCTCTCCTTCCCCTTTGTCCCGCTCCATATATGGCAATATTTGATGCTGTTGTAACTGTACCTTCAATCAACTCAATGAGCTTTCTGTCAAAAGCATCTAAGTACACTTCAGGTTCAAATTCTGAAAAAGCCGACAATGAGCGGAAATCATGATATTGCTGAGTCAAAGGGTGAATACTAGATATGTGCCATGGCTTTTCAACTCCGGTAAAATGGACGATATGTGGAACACCCTTCCCTCCTTGATAATAGTGGTAAGATTGCAAGTTCCAGGTCTCATCTAACAACATGACTTGCTCATTTAGTGCTAAATTCAACAAGTCTTGATCGTTATATTCCAAATCAACGCTTGAAGAGGAAAAAGAAAACACTCTTTCTTTTAACTTCTTCTCTCGCCAACACGTCAAATCCATCAACAACAAGCCTGCATTGAAGTAATGCGCTTTGGTCGTATTCAGTACCTTCCAGCGCTTTTGTTGAGTCAAACTACTATCTATCACAGCCGCTAAGGGCATACCTGACAACGAGGTTTCCCAAAGTGGTTGAATATCTCCGAGTACTAACATATCAGCATCAAGATAAAGAACCTTGTCAACATCGAGTAAATCAGGCAACAAGATGCGGTAGTAGGTAGTCTTATTGAGTCTTTGCTCATAACGCGTACTAATGGATGCAGCAGGGAAATTTGACTCTTGAACCTCATAGAAGCGAAGCTTGAAGGTTTCGGTTTGCATGCTCATCAATGCAGTACTATTCGATTCATTCAACCCGTTAGATACAACATGCCCAACGATACCGGCACTGTTGTGACTAATAATACTTTGTATAAGCGCAGCTAAGTGCTGACAAAAATTGTCATCAACACAAAATGCTAGATGAATTTCACCACTCCCATGAACCGAAGGTATCGTACTTCCACTCATTAAAACACCGTCGTATTCTTTAACTCTGCCAATGTCCAATCTCTTTTGGGTGTTTTCCAATCACCATAATGTCTTTCGAGATAGGATTCAGCATCGTGAGGTATACTCACGTACGAACCGTTAAACGGGTACAACGGAGTGCTTGAAAAGTGTGAAGATGGCATTCTAAACCCTCTTGATGAGAGGCAATAATCCATATTCTCACCTTCGATATATTTAACAAAAAAATCAACACCTGGAAAATGTTCCATCCCTTCTTTTGGTGTCAGTTTTAGCGCTCGAATTCCACCGACCGGAACACACCCATACGACTGATGATTAATGTAATGTGTCAATTGCCATTCAACGCCTGTTAGCGTCATTAATTCAGGAAGCACCCATTCAATAACGCGTATCGCCTCTTCTACCGAGCAGCCTTTGATTGCAAAATCTAAATCGTCGTCCCAAGGGATCAGAGCATTGTCTCGGTAAATACCGAGTAAAGTCCCTGCATCAACATAGTGTTCTAAACAATGATGATGTAAGTGACCAGAGAGAAGTTTCAAAATGTCCAGAGCTGTCTGCCCTGCTCGATGCGAGTGCTGCAACTCTAACGGCTTGATAATCCGTGCAGGCAATACTTCGTAAGGTAAATCGGGAGCAATCCGCTTCAATTGTTCAATGACTTGTTCAAAGAACTCGCTCGCAATTAACACTTTACTTAAATCAAGGCATTCTATATCTGACGGTGAATGAACGGATAAACCGTTAATGACTTGCCCCTGCTTATTTGCATCATTATCAATATAGGCAACGAGGTTATATTGTTTATACAGTGCTGAAAACGCCGAATTCCCAGACAGGCTAGCACCAAAAATAGCAACACGCGTTTCATAAGACATATCAGATTCTATTATCACCTATATATGAGTTAAGATGCAGCCTAACTTGTTGTTTGTATTTAACTTAATATCGACGATAACACATAAACCTTTAAACAGATTCACTTCAAGCAGTACTACCGGCATCTACTGTCATTATCGTTCCGGTTATATTACTCGCTTTATCAGACAACAAGTAAGACACCATGTGGGCTACGTCATTAACGCTAGCCAGTTTCCCTAATGGGCTTCGGCGTTCAATAGTTTTAAGCTTTTCTCCGGCTAATCCAGACGTCATATCTGTTTCAAGGTAACCTGGGGCAACACAGTTCACCGTGATCCCTGCCTTACCCACTTCTCTCGCAAGAGATTTACTGAATCCCTCTAAAGCAGCTTTAGTTGCCGCATAGACACTTAATCCATTAAACCCTGTTTTAGCAATAATAGAGGAAATATTGATAACCCGGCCTCGACGATTGAGCATCATGGATCGAGTCAAGTATTTAGCAAGCAAAATAGGCGACTGAATATTTAATGAGAGCAGCGAATCTATCTCTTCGTTCGGCATGGTGGCAAGAACACCATCATGTCCGGCTGCTGCATTATTAACAAGACCGTAAGGACGCCCATATTGCTTAACCAGAGTTTGACATAGCGCTGGAATATCATCAGTTTTAGACAAATCTGTGGTGACGTTTATGAATGTTTCTGGGTAATTGCTCGTAAGTTCGTTTAACGCTTCCGAGCATGTTCGAGCTATACCAATAACAGAGTAATCATCCACTAATAGCTGTTGGCACACGGCTAACCCTAACCCTCTGCTGGCACCAGTAACGACAACATAATCATGCATTCAAACTGTCTCTTTTTATTTTCCCTGCACTTGTCATTTCAAGTGCATCAACAAATTTAATAATCGCTGGCATTTCATATTTCTGCAGCTTGGACTTACAATGTTGGACAATACTTTTCTTCATTTGGGAGTGTTCATTCTTTTCACTAACGATAACATTTGCATGCACCAATTGACCAAGAATACTATTTTTCCGGCCATAGACTTGCACACCATCAACGCCATCAACTTCAAGTATTACCTGTTCAATATGCTCGGGATGTGCCTTATTCCCGCCTACGTTAATGATGCCACTAGCCCGCCCTAGAAAAAATACCCTATCGGAAACAATCTCAACAATATCTTGCGTATCAATATATCCATGACCATCACATGTCATATGATTTGCAAATGGAGACTTAATCCATAAATGTTGCTGCTCATCAACAAACATTGGTGCGATAAATGCCTTGTTATCCAGCCAATCAACCGGAAAGCCAGCCTTTCTATCGCTAACAACAAAACCTACTCCAGCCTCTGTCGACGCATATATATGTTTGATAGACGCCTCAGGAAACTGTTCGCTTAATGCATTAAGTAACGCCTGATCAGCTATTTCTCCCCCCAAAGTCAAGTGAGACAGTGGTAAATCAGAGAACTGTGAACACATTAATAGCTGACGCCATAACCCTGGTGTAGCCGAAACAGCAGACACCTGATGAAGATCCATAAGATTGACTTTCTCTTTCACATTCTCAACCAGACAATCAACCAAACAAGCGCCGCTAATGAGCGCTTGTAAAACAACTTGAAGGCCAGCAAATCGAAATGGCTGATAGAGTAATCCCCAGCATAGTGCCTGCATGCGTTCACTCTTTTTAACATTGCCAGATAACCCTTCAAAGGAGTGTTCTATCCACTTTGGTTCTGCCGTAGTCCCCGATGTAGCAAGAAACCACTTAGTATCATAGCTTTTATCTCCTTGCAGATTTGAATCGATATGGACTAATTCGTCATTAGGCCAAATGATCAAAGACGACGAATTTAAAACCTGATCAGGCAAAGTATTGCTATCTGGCAGTAAATATAAGGCTTTACAAAACGTATCAAATGCAAGTAACGCAGCGATGTAGTCTTTAATATGAGTAAAGGTTACCCCAACAGCTTTCCCTTCATAGTGAGCGTAGTCCTTTCTTAGCACTTGCGCCTGTTCTATGAGTTCTTTGTAGGTCACCGATTTACCGCTGACTATGGCAACCCTATCACCTCGGTGTTTTTGAAAGCTAACCAGTAACGACAATGACGGGCCCTTAGTCGCGATCAACAAAGGTTTGATAGATACCGACAAACTCAGCAAAGGTACTCGGGTAACTGACTATCTGTTGCTCGGTGAAAGGATCAAAACCTAGTTCCTCTTCTAACTGTGCGACCAGCATGGCGTAACCAAGCGAATCTAAACCGCTTTCCAACAACACTGTATTCTGCGTGATGTTATCGACCAACTTACAATCGTTTAATTCTGCAACTTGTTTCATCACACTTTTAATCGTGGGCTCTATATTCATACAATCTCTTTAAACTCTATGGTTTCTGTCACCATAAGCAACGACTTCGGTAACTTAGACAACACATTATCTCTATTCTTTTGCCACTGCGATAACGGATATTCGTAGTAAAGTTTATCGAACGGTTCTCCATCTCGTAACCCACCCGGTTTTTTATTTATCAAGGGACACTCAAAAAGCCTATGCATCCCAATTGCACTTTTGTTAAATGATAAGACTTCTGCAATCAACAATTCTGCTGCATTAAAGGTCGCTGCGCGATCTAAAGCAGCAACTTCAAGCAACAGACCGCTTCCGGGCCAAACGTTCGTCTCACCTAAATAACATCCCCATTCCGGCTTTGCGGTTCCAATCGCATTAAAATTTAGTATTCCGATAGGCCTTTCTTCTTGATGTAACACCCAAAACTCCCTCGACTTATCTTCTTTTAGTGCTGCAAACCAATCTTTATGCTCTTCCCAAGTAATTTTTGCATCGTTGTGCATATTAGCTCTAATCCGCGGCATATTGCGCCAAGCAAGCACCAATTCAAGGTGATTTTCGGTCAATGGCAAAAATTGGTTTTTGGGATATCGTTTTGACAACAGTCCAAGCCCTCAGGTCATCACAAAAATAGGATAGCGTTTTAAGGTTATCGGCGGCTAAATAAATTACTTGTACAGTAGATCATACTTAAGGTTAGGCATGATAGCTCATTTCATTTAAACTGCGCGTCCGATTTTATTTGTGAGGCTAACAAAGTCCTATGTTAAGTTCAGGCATCAATGCTTTTGGTTTGCGTTTTAGGCTACTAAAGCAACAGTCGTTTTTTGAGCACAACCTGAACAGTATTAAATTTGTCGTTACTGTTAATGCTGAGTTTGTTGCCGAGGCACATCGTAATCCAAGGTTTATGGCACTCATCAATAACAATTATGCAACCCTTGATGGCCAGATACCTTATCTCCTATCTCGATTAACAAATAGAAATAGAAGCTATGACAAACTCAGCGGCTCAGATTTACTGATGAAAGCAGTCAGTCATTGTGCTAAAACCAATGAAAGTTTGTTTTTCCTTGGCGCTGATGAAGAAACCAATAAAAAAGCTGTCGAAAAAGCCCATTCTCTCGGCGTAGCAAAATGTGCTGGCTTTTCACCTGAATATTGTGACTACCCATTTGAAGAAAAATTTAATCAAGAAATCCTCGATCGTATCGCACAAGCCCAACCCGATTATTTATTTGTGGGCTTTGGAGCAAAGAAACAAGAATTCTGGATCGCAGATAATTTGGATAAACTAGAAAAAATTGGCATTAAGGTTGTTATTGGATCTGGTGGTTCTTTTTCTTTCCTCGCACAAACAATAAAAAGAGCACCACATAAAGTTCAACGAATGGGATTAGAAGGTATCTACAGACTCCTTCAGGAGCCCAATTGGTTTCGTGTCAAAAGACTATTGAAAAGCTTCTTTATCTTTTACTACTTCGTTAAATGTGACCTGCTTAGGCTCAACTAAGTTGCATCATATCAATAATACGTTCGGTGCCTTTTGTGTCAGCGTGAATTTTCGCCTTTTGATGCATATCATTGAGTACATGCGGGTCTTGACATAAACATTGAGCAAGGTGACATATTTGTTGCAAGCTTTCTGCGTCATTACTCATCACTCGACACCATCCCTGTTTTTGTGTAGCTAGAGTGGCCAATCTCTGGTTTTCAGCAACAATAACCAGAATAGCAGGCGTATGGCATGCCAATAATTCGAACTGAGTGCCACCCGCAGCAGATATAACAAGCATACTTTCATTGAGCACTGAAGATATACACTGACTATCATGAATATGCTCGACATTCAGCTTCAAGCTATCAACTAGGTTTTCTAGCTCTTGCCGTTTGGAGTAAGCAGGTCCAGTCAACACTTTAATTGGTGGGAATACTGATCCGGCTTTATCACTGTTTAATGATTCTAGCGATAGAAGGAGTGGGATCGTCATATTAAAAGGATCGCTGCCACCAAATACAATCGTTAAAAACTGTCTCTGTTTCCACGGCATCGGCGTTAGCTGCGTAAACTCAGAACGTAATACACGATACTCTTCTCCAACACAAAGTTTGGCTAAAGGCGCCGTTAACTTATAACCCTCAGTTGCTTGTTTGCTTGAGCCGTTAATCACCACATCCGCATACAAATGCCCACTGTTGTTCTCATCATCGAAAACAGCTAACTGTGCACAGCTCTCACTGACCATCTGGCGAAACTTGGGAGAGAATGTATACCCATCGAGAATAACCCAATCAAATTGATGACGGTTGATATAATTTTTGAAGTGTTCGCCGTTATCTGCAGCTTGCTCTTCAGGAATAGCATATATGTCACCTACCCAGTCACCTCGACCTCGACAAAAAGGGAGTGAGCTTGAAAAAACAGCAAATGTGACAGCAACGTGTTTTTCAACCAAATGTTGCGCTAAAGCCAAGCAGCGCATTAGGTGCCCCAAACCTATTTCTGGATTTGCATCGACACGAAATAAGGCTTTTTTCATCGCGCAAGGTAACTCACTTCAGCTGCTCCCAAGATAAAGGCGTACCCTTGGCTAAACCCTGATTAACACATTTCCCAAGTACGTCATCCCAATGCTTGGGCGCCAATCCAAGGGCAGGCCTAACAACTCGTATATTATCAGGAGTCAATATATCACCAGCTTCGATATCTTGGCTTACATAGATAGAGCGGCGATATTGTTTTGATTTATTCTCAGCATCGCTACCGCCATAGACCACACTACCCATTGCTTGCCAGGCTCGATCCGTTTCTGTGACTAGCATCTTGAATTCATCAGGCTCTAAGGAAAACGCTGCATCAACACCGCCAGCACTCCTATCAAGAACAAAATGCTTTTCAATAACTGTCGCTCCCAAAGCAACAGCTGCAACCGAAGCACCGACTCCAGCGGTATGATCAGACAATCCAATTTGGCAGTCAAAACGTTGTTGAAAATCGGCAAGTGTATTTAAATTAGTATTGGCAGGTTCGGCAGGATAAGTGCTGGTGCATTTCAGTAGAATGAGCTCTTTGCATCCTGCTGTCCGTGCGGCTAACACAGCGTCTTCAATCTCTTGGGCCGTTCCCATACCCGTTGAGATAATCAGAGGCTTTCCAGTACTTGCAGCCTTTTTAATCAATGGAATATGGGTTAGTTCAAAAGACGCAATCTTGTAACAGGGAACATTAAGCGATTCTAAGAAGTCGACAGCATTTTCATCAAAGGGAGAGCTAAAGGCGAGAAGTCCTAAGCTTTTAGCATGATTAAATAACGTTTCGTGCCACTCATAGGGTGTCGATGCTTTTTCATATAGATCGTAAAGTCGTTGCCCATACCAAAGGCTGTTCTTTTCTTGAATGAGGAAGTCTGATTGATCGCAATCAAGCGTAATTGAGTCGGCTGTAAAGCTCTGTAATTTTATCGCATCAACACCTGTTTCAGCTGCCGCATCAATCATCTTAAGCGCCAAAGCCAATTGTTGATTATGATTGCCACTGAGCTCGGCAATAACGAACGGCTTGTATGCTAGCCCGATTTGCCTCCCTCCAATCGTCATATCCTTCATGTTATTACGATGAAAAGAGTTCATTAATATCTGACAAAAGCTCCTCCAAGTCCAGCTGCTCTCCGGGTTCGGTCGCATAGTCAGGCATTAAGGTTGTTGGCTCTATGTCCCCACTAATGAGTAAAGTTGTACAATCAACACTTTTCGCGTACCAAAAACTGTCATCTGGATGACATACGATCAAATCAGAGGCTTTAAGCCTGCTCAATGTCTTTCGGACGGAGTCTTGATAGCCTTTTAGTAGCCAAACAACATATCCCCTCTTTTCCAACAGCTTAGCCAGTTGTTCGGCTTCAAAAAAATTACCGATAGCAATAACTTTGCCTTTCTTTTGTTCCTTTGCCAAGGTGTGGTTGGCTCCAACATCAACCAGCAAATTAAAATCTATCTGATCAAAACTGCAGCAATACCGCAAGTAAAACTCAGGATAGCCATTGTCCGGTGTTGTTCCATATTGCCACCACATATTCCGCCATTTAGACATACCTAAAAAGGTACTCTGTAAATAATTCTGCAATTGGTTAACGTAATCTGGTGATAATGTTTGAGCTTGAAATTCAGCCAGAAGATGATCAACAGACTTATCAATCATATTCCCAACTACTGGCTCTCCAGCATCCTTTAAAAACCGCGCCATAAAACAAGGCATAAAAGATGTATCAAGGTTAACAATTTGCGTGTACTCACCTTCTATAATCTTGCCAGCGAGTCCAATGAAGTACTCCATAGCTGGCAGAATGTTGTCTGGCCAAGGTTCTGCAGGCAATTCCATTATTTTTAAACTTGGTTCTGCTAACCTAACAAATTCGACCTGAGGGCCATATGCCAGTAAGACAAGTTCAGCGTTAGGAAACTGCTGCTGAAAATAACGAACCGCAGGTAATCCAACAGCTACTACATCGGCCGGATCAAGCATCCGTATAATCAAAATCTTTTCTTTCGTCATACCGTCGTTCTTGAGTAAGCGTTATACATAAGTTCAGCTCTTTTCCAATCTTCTGGTGTATCAATATCTTGAACTAAATACCTTGGCAGAACAACAGGAATACTGTGTGTCGCGAATGTGCTTTTTCCTGATAAAAAAGCGTCACTACGGCCCCAGTAGAATTGACCAGCATCATGGTATGCTTCTTCTAGATCTTGAGAGCGCTTCCCCATATTCAGTAATTCAATAGGCTCAACCCCACCCTCTTTCAAACGAATAGCCCTCTGTATCGGAAAGTCAAAGGTCGTCACTGAGAAAGCATAGGCTTTATCACATTGTTCCGACAATAGAGCAAAGGCACGCGCTAAATCTTTATTTTGAATAAAAGGCGCTGTGGCATATATGCAGCAAGTAAAATCTGGTTTACCGTAGCGTTTGGATACTTCCTGTATCGCATGGCATACAACAGGAGTCGTTCCCGTATAATTATCAGAGAGTTCGGGAGGTCTCATAAAAGGGGTATCGGCGCCGTACTGAATAGCGATATCGGCAATATCTTGACTGTCCGTTGAAACGATAATGTGATCAAAACAACCTGACTCAATCGCTGCTTCTATGGAATAAGCTATCAACGGTTTACCGCAGAAGTCTTTAATATTCTTACCAGGGATACGCTGACTACCGCCACGCGCAGGTATAACAGCCAAATTCAACAAAGAACCTCATTCAAACTATCAACTACATACTCTTGTTCATCGGCCGTCATAGTTGGAAATAAAGGTAAAGTTATCGCATTCCTATAAAATGCTTCAGAATTCGGGTAATCACCTTGCTTAAAACCTAACGCTTCATAATAAGGTTGTAGGTGAATCGGTATGTAATGCACGTTCACACCAACGTTACGTGCTCTTAAGGCATCGAAAACAGTTTTACGGTCATGCCTTTGAACCTCAACCATATATAAATGCCATGCACTGTCTGCATAATCTATTGTAGTCGGCAGTCTCAGCGGCAAATGAGCAAGCTTTGTCTGGTATTCATTTGCTAAGTTTTTCCGTTGTAAAACGAATTTATCCAGTTTTTTAAGCTGAGAAACGCCTAATGCGGCATGTAAGTCACTTAATCGATAGTTATACCCAAGAGAAATTTGCTGGTAGTACCAATCCCCTTCAACCTTTGTCATTGCTTCAGGATCTCGTGTCACGCCATGTTTTGAAAAGAGTTGCAGTTTTTTATTGAGTTCTGGATCATTCGTAAGAACGGCACCACCTTCTGCACTTGTTATTGATTTAACTGGATGGAAACTCAAAACAGTTAGGTCGCTGTATTCACACTTACCCACTTTACTGTCAAAGTATGTGCCACCTAGTGCATGAGCTGCATCCTCAACTAACCTAATCCCATAGGGTTCGATCAACGCTCTGATATCTGCCATTTGACAGCTTAAGCCTGAAAAGTGCACGACAATAAGTGCTTTAGGCATTTTATTAACACGAGAAGATTCTTCAAGTTTCTTCGCGAGGGACTCTAAGGAGATGTTTCGTGTTATTGGATCAATATCAACAAAGCTAACTGACGCACCACAATATAGAGCGCAATTTGCCGATGCAACAAATGAATTGGGGACAGTCCAAACAATGTCCCCAGGTCCTATATCAAGCGCTAAACAAGCGACATGCAGACCAGAGGTAGCACTGTTAACCGCAACTGCATATTTACATTGCGTATAATCTGTTAAGGACTTCTCAAAGAGAGGAACTGTATTACCTTGCGTTAAGAACTTATTCTCGAGCACGTCAACAACTGCCGCAACGTCCGCAGAATCGATTACGTGCTTGCCATAAGGGATCATGATGTAACTCTATCTAATACCTTTAGCTGCTCAATGGTGAGGAAATCGGGATTAGTACCTGAGTTATATTCAAACTTGTCACTTACAGGCGTACCTATTTCACCCTTTTTATTCTTTTTATAGCTGATGCTTTTATCGAAGAACAATATGGCCGGTGTAATAACATAATGATCAGCAAACTCTATGGAGTGATGTGCCATTTCCTCTGGAACCATTACTTCATGCAACTTTTCTCCAGGCCGAATACCAATCAGCTCATACTCTTCTTGACCACTCATTGCCTTAACCAAATCTAGAATAGAAATCGACGGTATTTTAGGGACAAATATCTCTCCACCCTGCATTCGCTGAAAACTATTAACAACAAACTCTACACCTTCATCTAATGTAATCCAGAAGCGTGTCATTTCTGGATGAGTAACGGGTAAGGTGGTTTTTCCTTCGGCCAATAATGAACGAAAATAAGGAACAACTGAGCCACGCGATCCAACGACATTACCATAGCGTACAACAGAGAAGCGAGGCCCTTTAGCGCCAGATATATTGTTGGCCGCGACAAATAATTTATCAGAAGCAAGCTTTGTAGCGCCATACAGATTAACAGGATTTGCAGCTTTATCAGTCGACAGCGCTATGACACGGGTAACATTGCAATGAATGGCGGCATCAATGACATTCTGGGCGCCGTTAATATTAGTTTTTATGCATTCATTAGGATTATATTCAGCTGCAGGTACTTGTTTTAATGCTGCTGCATGGACGACGTAATCAACATCTCGCATAGCCGACTTGAGCCGCTCTTTGTCTCTGACATCTCCAATGAAGTACCGCATACAAGGCGCATTAAACTTTTGCTGCATTTCATATTGCTTCAACTCATCTCTTGAATAAATAATTAACTTCTTGGGTTTAAAGTTCTCTAAAACTGATGAAACAAATCGATGACCGAATGAGCCTGTACCACCGGTTATTATTATGGTTTTATTGTCAAACATACTTATTCACTCCAACGCCTAACTGGCGAATCTCATTGTCTAACGCTGATGGTAATGTTTAATTGCTTTTCGTCCGCGTACCAATTTACCAAGAGAGGTTTCAGCTTCTTTTCTAAGCGCTGTTGTATATTCTAACAATAAGTCGTTTGATGCAATTTCTTGTTCTACAAAAGATTTTAATGAGTCTTTATCAGGCCACTCATTGATCAGGTTTTTCAATAAAACATCGCGCTCTACCATTAATTGTAGAACGCGTTTATCTTCAATCTCATCTGAATTTAATGACTGTTCAATTTCGTCATTAATAGCTTGGAGGGATTCTGGGGTCAGTTCAGTCGTAAGCTTTAACTTAATCACACAGCTTGTCGTTTTTGCCGCTTAGCTTCATAGGCCTGCATCTTCGCATCTTCAGGTATCTGAGCCCAAGCAGTTTTGATAGGTAGCATCAGACTAATAACTTCATCAATAATCTTCAAGCTATTCTGCACATTGGCATCAATCAATCTTGAAACCATATAATCATATAGGGAAAATAAATTATCTGTAACCTCTGCCTTAACGGATAGATCAAGTGTATCTCTGAGGTTTTGGATAATAGTGGTTGCTCTTGATATATGTTCTGACTTGGCTGCATATTCCTTACGACTCATACTGCCTTTGGCATAGGCCATACGATCTAGGGCCCCTTGCATGAGCATCAAAGTAATCTTATGTGGATCTGCTTGAGACAAATCCTGCTTAAGATTACCTTTTTTATATGCATTGATACCTTTTAACGCCATAACTACCTCATACCATCGGAACAAAAAACATCAAACTCGGCCAGTAACCACTAGCAACATTACCCTAGGACCGCAAATAAAGCGCTGCCTGTTCTATTGAGCTGTGCAACTGTGGCATCCAAGTTCTGAAACCTATCTCTTAATATCTGCTCTGTATTCAATAACTGAAGGTCTAATCGCGCTCTTTCGTCAAATAAAAGATCACGTTCCTCTCTTAATAACGATTCTCTTGATGGGATTAACCCTCCTGCACGAGTAAATTCAGACAGGAAGTTTTCTAACTGTGTGCCAATACCTTGTTCTGGATCACTAAACAAACTAACGATGTCATCAAAATTGTCTTCCAGAGCATCATCCAACCTATCCTCACCACTACCAAGACCGAATTCATCAAAAGTAGATATATTCAACTCACCGTCGTCATTAAATGTGACCCCTATTTGGAAAAGGGTCCCAAGCGCTGAGTTATCAACAGAGTTACTTAATATATTACTAATTCCACCTAAAATAGTTCTCGGCAAGAAGTCGCCAGCTAGTGCACCATCATCCTCTAGGTCTGAAACACCAAATCGTGTCAGTGTATTCACCTCGCTTAAGAGGCTGTTAAAACTATCAACAAAATCTCTAATGTTACTGTCAAATCCTTCCGTATCGAAGCCTATGTTCAAGGTAGATGCAACTCTATTGATACCATCATTACTCAGTGGAGAAACTTCATTGGCTGTAAAAGAAACATTTTCGATAGTATTTTCAAACTCGTTGGTATCACTTTGAACTTCAATACCATCAACAATAGCAATAGCATTCTGTGCAGACTGTGCTGGCGTTAAGTTAGTAATCCTATCCAACTCAGCAACTGCATTATCATTATTAATGACAAGATCGTTACCGGCACCGGTAATTTCAGAGTTGAAAACTAACCTTGTTCCACCATCAGGTGTTCCTGTATTAATAAGGCTAGCGTTAACACCAAAATTATCTTCAGAATTATTAATGGCATCACGTAACTGGAGTAATGTAGCACCTGCATTTAAATTGATAGTGAAGTTATTCTCTGTGCCAACAGAGAACGTCAAACTGGCAGTTCCTGCACTTAAAACAGTATCAGTAGATGCTGTGAATCCACCATCAATAGCCGCAGCAGTTTCTATGCGACTACCGCTTGCTAATTGGCTGACCTCAACGTCAAATATACCCCGAGTGGCACTATTAGACGCCTCCGCAGATATTGTACCAGTATCGGGATCCTCATCATCATCATCTGGGTTATCTACAACAGCCGTTCGAGTAGAAGTACTGAAGTTTCTAGTAATTTCTTCAACAGAGTCTTCAAAATCACTCAAACGAGAACTCAATTGCCCTATACCAGAGATAACGGCATCTAAGCTTTCTTCTCGCTGCTCAAGAGCCGATTCACGCGGGATCCTTTCTGCATCGAGTAATTGTGTAACAAGGTCGTCAAGAGCAAGGCCCGAGCCCACTCCCAGTGATTGAATACCCATTATAAACCTCTAATACCTACTATACTTCTCGATTAAAAAAGATCCCTGACGCTGACCCAAAATCAACCTGTAACTCCTGCAGTCGTTGTGCCAACTCTAAAACCTCTTCAGATGGTATTTGCCGAATAACATCACCAGAGCTCGCATCTGTCACACTGACAACTGAACGTTGACTGTCTTCATCAACTGAAAAGCTTAAATTTCGTTGGTTACTATCAACAAATGATTGGATACTATCGATAGCATCGGCCACTTGTTCCTCTGTAACATTATTATCGGCAGATAATGCAGAACCATTAGCTGCACTGACAACATCAGCTTGCGCCTGCTGTCCGGTTGATTGAGCAGCTTCTTGTGCCGCCGTTGGACTGATTTGAGGGTCTGTTTGCACAGCACTCTGCTCAGCATTCGTCGTTGGTGTTTGTAATACAGCAACATTATTAATTGATGGAGCTGCCTGAGAAAATTCAATCGGCATATCTCACCTCCCAAAACTAGCTAGGACTACTATTATAGTATAGTAGCCCTTACCCTAATAACCCTAAAACTACTTATTATCCTAATAGAGATAATGCAGTTTGAGGCTGTTGGTTAGCCTGACTTAAAACAGACAAGCTTGCCTGTTGGACAATCTGGTTTCTGGTTAGTTCTGCAGTTTCAACAGCGAAATCCGTGTCACGAATTTGAGAACGTGCCCCGGATAAGTTTTCTGAGATATTACTCAAATTACGAATAGTAGATTGGAATCTATTTTGAAGTGCACCTAAAGTTGCCCTTTGTGCACCAATCGTTGATATTGCAGTATCTATAGAAGCCAACGCTGCTGATGCTTCAGCTGCGGTCGCAACGGTGACAGTGCCGACACCCAATCCAGACGCTCCAAAACCTCCTGAACGTGATATATTGACACTAATAGTTTGACCACCGTTGGCACCAACTAAGAATGCAGCAGAAAAACCACCGTTAAGTAAGTTAACACCACCAAATTCAGTCGTGGAGGCTACGCGAGAAATTTCCTGTTGTAACTGAGTAACTTCAGCTTGTAATGCAGTTCTGTCTGCTGAAGAGTTAATACCGTTTTGCGATTGGACAGCCAGAACACGAATTCTCTGTAGAGATGTTGTGACCTCACTCAAAGCACCTTCAGCTGTTTGCACAACTGATATCGCATCATTTGCATTACGAACAGCTTGGTCAAGTCCTTGAATCTGAGACGTTAACCTGTCAGAGATTTGTAGACCTGCCGAGTCATCCGCGGCTCGGTTTATACGAAAGCCAGATGACAATCGCTCAAAAGACGTGTTTAGCGCCGTACTTGAATCA
The DNA here is from genome assembly GCA_964625615.1 of uncultured Pseudoalteromonadaceae bacterium. Classification (GTDB taxonomy): domain Bacteria; phylum Pseudomonadota; class Gammaproteobacteria; order Enterobacterales; family Alteromonadaceae; genus M269. Next base: position 25,033 of record CAZVDU010000051.1, read on the forward strand.
TTTAACTGACGCTGGGCGTTTAGCGACGCAACGTTAGTATTTACAAATAAACTCATAGTTTACCTCCTGAAAACTAACCGGCACCGCACCAATTAGTTCGCCTAATATTCAACATCGCCATAATGTGAAGATGTTGCCTCAATATTCGAGAAGAAATACCTCTACTTCTTCTCAGGATCTTATCTACAAATAAACAGATAAAATCCCCCTCAACTAACAGTATCGGCACCGACTAAAACATCTTTAGCTTTTTTTTAAAAAAAACTAAAATTAATTTAATATCTATAAAAACTAGTTTTAAAACTGAGACTTACGTAAATTTCTAAATGAGCATAAGCTAAGAAAAGCATTGATTTGACTGAAATAAAGCCAACCAATTTGAAGGTGAACACTTTTTAGATAGCTAGAAATGATCTATAAGTGAGGTATAAAGAATCTATGTTGAGTTTAAGAGATACCTTTATTAGTTTTTTTAACATCGAACAATAATGGCATAGGTTATGCTTTATATTTCCGCGATAGCGTTTGATGCAAATGACGTCAAAAAGTTGTCAGCTTGAGTAAAGGTTTGTTTATCTATCGGATACAGGTAGGTAAAAAAACCGGGGCATAGGCGCCCCGGTCAACTTGCTCAAGTTAGGAGTACGAGCAAATAAGGTTTCTGTCCGACTGGCAGAG
>CAZVDU010000052.1:0-25469 GCA_964625615.1 uncultured Pseudoalteromonadaceae bacterium
TTATAAATACAAAGAGAAAAGCGTAAACCATTCAGGCTATGTGTATCCATTGGGCGGCAATTGACGTTGTATTGGTCAGCTAAGATATCATTCAATTCTCTAACATCTTTTCCTTTAACTTCGACACAAACAATTCCGGCTGATAGTTCGTTCGGCTCTGGGGTTTTTATACTGAATTTGTCATCTGAACCGAGGCTGTCTAGAATATAGCGTTTCAGTTCTACGATTCGCTGATATTTCTGTTGCTCACCTATATTATTATGAAAATCCACACTGACGCCTAAGCCTAATAGTTCAGGTAAGTTGCGGCTGTTGTAATTTTCCAATCGACGAATACTTTCGTCCTCGTACCCTGAGGCGACGATGAGAGGCTTCATTAAATGTTGTTTAGACTTTTTGGCATAGAAAACCCCCATTCCTTTTGGAGAGAAAAGCCACTTATGGCTACTAGCAGTGTAAAAGTCTATCCCCAGCTCTGGAAGGTTTAACGGTATCATTCCCATTGCTTGAGCTCCATCTACTGCTACCAGTATCCCTTTTTCATGAGCCATGTCGGTGATCTCCTTAAGCGGTAAGATCATGCCATTGGTGTTAGTGATGTGGACGATGGAGATAACTTTCGTTTTAGCTGTAATGGATTGTCGATAAATATTGACGATATCAGCTGCAGAGTCAGGCAATAATGGCAAAGTCGGTCGAACTAGTTTTATGCCTTTTGTTTCTTGCCAATATTGCCAAGGTATAGTTCCGCTAGGGTGTTCGTGATTTGCGAGAATAACTTCGTCACCAGGTTTGAGTTCCAGACTTGAAGCGACTAAATTCATACCTTCGGTTGCGTTATGGATTAAAGCAATCTCTTCAGGAGAGGCTTTTAGCATAGCTGCAACTTTCTCTCTTACTTGCTCTTTCTCTTGCTTCCATCCTCCCCACATATACTTAGATGGGAAAGATTCAAGCTGCAGACGAAATTGTTGTACAGCATCATTGACTATGTTGGGTGACGGACCTAGAGATGCGTTGTTGAAATAATAGAGGTCATTCCGCAAAGGGAATTGCTGTTTAACCTTCTGCCAAAGAACAGATGTGCTGTCTGATTGTTTGCTACTTATTTCCTGAGAAAATGCCGATATGTTTCTATCCAAGCTTGCCTTTGAAGCATTACTAAGTAGCAGACTGCCTGTAATACTGGAAAATCCTGCTGCTAAAAATTGTCTTCTTTGCATTGGGTTATTCTTTGTTGTTTTTCTTATGGAGTATGATTGTATGTTAATTGTACGGTATTTAGTAGAGAGGGTTTATTGGGTTTAGTGTTTGCCAGTTGAGTTAAATTCTGTGGACAAACAGCCGGCAGTGAATACAGGCTGTTTATCTATAGAATGCTTAATGTTTGAATGGGTTTATCAAATATTTTGAACCAGTTTTCTTAGCATTATATTGCATGATAGTGGCAGGTTGGAGTGCATCTTCTAATGTCAGCTCATTGCTATAGGTTGACGCAAAGGTTGTTTGGATTTCGCTTGCTACTCTTTTATGCAGTTCGCCAACGCGTTTAGGTGACAATTTTGCTAGGAATCGCATAAGCAACCATCCACCAATTCCCCAAGTCATGCCATAGGCACGGTTTAACGTGGTTGGCGAAAAGTCTAAACCACCGTAGATATAAACTTGTTTGTTACTTTCAGAACCATAAGTATTAAAGCCTTTTGCATCTTTACTACCAACATATTCCATTGCTGTCAAAATATCGCTAACTAGCTCGCCACCACCGATAGCATCAAAGGCAAGGGTAGCGCCAGTTCTATCGATTGCATGCACCAGTTGTGCCTTAAAGTCTCCAGTAGATGAATCACAAATGTATTTCGCACCAATGTCTTTTAATATGTCGGCTTGTTGTTGATTACGCACTATATTTACAACATCTACATTCTCAGCTAAACATATTTTATTCAGCATTTGACCTAGTGAAGAAGCCGCAGCTGTATGTACGAGAGCTTTATGCCCCTCTAGTCGCATTGTTTCAACCATACCTAAGGCTGTGAGAGGGTTAACAAAAGAGGATGCGGCTTGTTGAGCTGTTGTTTCATCATGATGAACTAGGCATGCTTGGACGGGGACGCAACAGTATTGGGTATAAGTTGCTCCAGATAGTACCGCAACGGTTTTCCCTAACATCGCCTGCGCAGCATCGCTTTCGCCGGCAGCTATAACTTCTCCAGCACCTTCATTACCTATGGGAAGGCATTGATCTAAGCGTGATTTTATACGTGGTATCATACTCTTGTGTACGGGAGCTGACATTACTTTTTTGCTGCTATCGTAGCTTGCTGATACTAAATCAGCAGGTCCGAACATTGGCCACATATCCGATGGGTTAATCGGCGCTGCTTTAATTTTGACGATGACTTCGTGTGCCTTAGGCGTGAGCACAGGCATTTCTTTAAGTGAAACTTCGAGTAGTCCGTCAGAGGTGATTTCAGTGAACAGTTGCTTTGATATATCCATGGTTTGTGACTCTCTTCGTCTATAAAATAGTCATTTGAGTCTAGCACGCAGGTTTATAGGTACGTAAACACTTTCATTTATGGATATGTATTAGCAGATCCATTGACGTATGAGGATTATGGCTGTTGATGACGCACTGTTATTCAACGACTTAATATCCGCCTAATTGTTGTAGGAGTTCGGGATCAGTGCCGAGTAACTTTAGGGTGAATCTGATCTGTTATCTCTTGAAATTCTCCATTTGCCATTGCAAAGATGCGTTGAGCGGTGCGGATCGTTTCAGGTCTATGAGCTATAAGAATACGCGTGATATTGAGTTTTTTAATGTGCTCATTTATTTGCGTTTCATTATTGGCATCTAGGTTGCTGGTGGCCTCATCCATAAAGAGTATTCTTGGATCACGATAGAGTGCACGTGCCAGAATAATACGTTGCTTCTGTCCACTACTGATGCTAGTTCCCATATCGCCAACCAATGTATTATATTGCATAGGAAGATTTGATATATCTTCATGAACACAAGCATAGTGAGCGCAAAGGACTACGCGATTTAGGTTTGCGTTTGAGTCGAAGCAAGCAATGTTTTCAGCTATAGAACCGCTGAGTAGCTGATCTTCTTGCATAACGCCTGCTATTTGCCGCCTGTAGCTAGGTTGCTGACAAAGCGGGACTCCATCAACCAATATGTTCCCATTGTTAGGTGACGCGAGGCCCATTAGACACTTCAACAACGTTGACTTCCCACTTCCCGAAGGGCCTACAAAAGCAACAGTTTCACCTGGGTTAATGGTAAAACTTAAGTTTTCAAATACAGGGTCGTCCATCTTGCTATAGGCGAAACTGATATTATCTACTTCTATTTTTCCTTCGATAGCGCCTTTGTATGTTTGAAATGGTAAGGCTTTTTCTTTTAGAGAGTCTTTCAGCATCTTGTCTTTTTCGCTGAAAACAATATCTGACAGTCTATCGAAGTGTAAACTTAGCATTTTGAACTCCACCCATTTGCCGATGAGTCCGTCAGCTGAAGAAATAAAACGCGACTTATAGCTAATAAAAGCGTATAGCATGCCAACAGTTAACGCCTTGTCGATGACGAAGGTGGCAGCAAAGAAAATGATCAGTACATTCTCAATACCAAATAGTAATTTGTAAATTGTACTAAACCCGATTTCCCATTGCTGAATACGAATGCCTTTATTCATAGTTTCCGCAAGCTTGTTCTGCCACTGACCCTGCCGATCTGTTTCTTTCTCAAACAGCTTAATGGTTTGTATAGCTCTTATAGACTCCATGAAGTGTGAGCTTTCTTTGGCGGAGCTGACAATCATATCCTGAGAGAGGCGCTTAAATGGCCTATAAAATGTGTATCTCAATAGTGCATATACAGTGAGGACGCATAAAACAATTAAGCTTAATTGCCAACTGTATATGAACATGACCGTTAACGTAATGATCGCCATTAAACCGTCTATAACCACCGAGATAAATCCCGTTGTTATTAATTCTCTGATCGTTCCCATCGATCCAAATTTTGACACTATGTCGCCCATATGATGTTTGGAAAAGTAGTCGAGGGGTAGTCGAATAAGATGATGAAATACATTCGATGACATTTGAATATTGAGCTTTGTCGACAAATTAAGGACAACGAACTGCCTTAATACTGTGGCTATGGTTTCTATGAACAACAGCGCACCAAAGCCTAATGCGAGTACTGTTAGAAAGTTCTTATCCTCTCTTAGTAAAACGTCGTCGACAACAGTCTGCATATAATAGGGGCTCAGTAGGGTAAAGAGCTGTAATAACAAGGAGAGCAACAGTATATTGAGTAAACTACGTTTTAACCCTGTGACTTTCGACCAAAAATGCTGCAGTGTGAGTTTTTGTGTTTCCTCTGCTTTCTCGAAGTCTGGGTTAGGTGTTAGTTCTAGGGCAACACCTGTAAACAGTTTTTTTGCCTCCTCCAGAGGTAACTTGCGTTCTCCCATCGCCGGATCAAGAATAACTATATGTGTTTTAGTTGCCTTTTTGAGAACAACAAAATTTTTCATCTCCCAATGAAGAATACAAGGTGTCTGCAGCTCACTTATTTGGTTCATGCTCAGTCGTAATGGCCGGCTCGACATATTGAGCTGTGAGGCAGTGTTAATAATTTGCGTTAATGTTGTGCCATGAGTTGACACTGAAAAGCGGTCCCGCAGTGTAGTGAGATCTGTTTTGTAGCCGTAATAGCTGGCTACCATAGCTAAGCAAGCCAAGCCGCATTCAGCAGCCTCAGTTTGAAGCACAATAGTCACAGAGCGTTTTAAGCTGAAATCTAATAGCCACTCTGGGCGTTGCGATATTGAAAGAGCCGACACTAAATTTTTCCTTTTATACTCTGCGGTGGTTTAAATAACTACTCAACAACGTCCGATTTCTTAATTTCATGCCCACTGCCAAGTTTATGGCTGCATTGATGGAAAGTTGTTGTCCGAAAGCGTCCATTTCTGCTTCATCAAGCAGCATCTCTTCTACACTCACGTTGCCCCTACACCTCATATATATGCAGAGGGAAATAGATAGATTCGGCGACTAGCTCGCCTTGAATCTATCAACAATGTGCTAACTTCCATACTGAATGTCATGCTAGTTCAGCAATGATCTCAGTTGATAACGGCTTGCTAAATCTAGCTTCCTGTATATATTCGAGCAGTGGAATTTTACTGTCCGTTCGCTGATGAAGAGCTGCCTAGCTATTAGTTTATTGGGTAAACCTTCTAATAACTTATCGACAACCTGCATTTCACGATTTGAAAGTTGAGTTTGAATTTCTTCCTTGTTAAGTAACATCTATATCTCCTAATACAGTACTTGTTTCAAATAACACAATTCATTAATAATGATGACATCCATGTCCAACCTAATTCCTTTAGGGTTTTTCCATAAAAACATGCTTCCATACATGATTTTTAAGACATAATCGTATGATTATCCTTATTCGTTGTTTTTCGTCCTTGGCAAAATGGAATCCAATCCAGTACCTCTCCTTTTCGTTCATCCTGAACATAACAACATCCTTAATCTTCCGTGATAATTACTACTCCTTCTGTCTGCTTTTCCTTGCCTTATATTCAGCTATCCTTAGCACGCATCCATGCCTCATTACCCTGGGTTTCCCTAGCATCGTAATCCATGACACTTCCTCACAACTGCAATTCCTTGCCTTATACTCAGCTATCCTTAGCGTGCTCCTTGCACCGTTACCTTAAGTTTTCCTTAGCATCGTACTCCGTGACACTTCCTCTTAACTGCAATTCCGTGCCTTATGCTCAGCTATCCTTAGCTCACGTCCATGCGTCATACCTTAAGTTTTCCTTGGCATCGCAATCCTTGACGCCTCCTTCACTTGATACCTCCTTGGTATCTATTAAGTCAGTCTTCCTAACTGACGAATACAAGGTTAGAGAAATGAGCAAAAAGGCGTTATTAAAAATGGGGCAAGGTTTTGTCAATTTGGGACAAAATTAAATTTAATGATGAAAATCAATGGTTTTAGTGTTTTTAGGACACTAAATGTTAGTTTTGGGACGTGGTTTGGTGTGCTAAAGTAGGGGATAAATTAAATTGTTCTAAATATTTTACTAACGGTTACCTCAATAAGCATGACCTCATGAATGTTTTTAATACAAATTCAATTAAAAGCTTCTTATGTGTGAATAGAAAGCTCCTTAGATCTCTCAAACTACGTCCGTTTCTTATACTTTTTTTGGGGTTGGTTGTACAAAATTTATATGCTCAAGAGAATTTATATCCTGAAATAGAAAGCTTGAGTGACTATTCACCAGGAAGTTTTAGAGTGATTTTCAATGGTGATGATGGTCTATGGGTTGGAGCAAATGCAGGCTTATTTAAAATTGTAGGTAAGCATGTACAACTCTTCAACGATAGCAACAGCCCAATAAAAAGCCGTGTGAATGGTATATATGAAGACAAAGATAGAAACCTGTGGATTAGTACAAATAAAAACGGCGTTGTTTTATATAATAGATATGATGATGAATTCACTCAGTACTCATATAACGAAGGTTTAACATCTGAAAGGTGTGATTTTTTTGCCCCACTCGCCTATCAAGTGTTCATAACATGTAATAAAGGCCTTTATTCGATTGACATCAAGACAAAAGTAATTCAGCACCACATAAGAGATAAAGGATTATTTGATGATTATATAACTGCATTTAATATGATTGTGTCGGATGAAAAAGGAATTTGGTTTGTTGGTGATGATAAGAGATTACATCGCTACGACCCAAATACTCAGCGTACTGAAACCATAGATACAGGGAATGTGATTTTTAACGGCAGTGTTGCCATGTATTTAGACAGTCTAGGTAGGTTATGGATATGTGTAGATCAGAAAGTCTATCAATTAGAAACATTAAAAAATGGTTTTGAATTTCATGAAGTTGAGGTCAATGCTTCAAATATCAATATAGATTCAATCACCGAAGATACGAATGGTGTTTTGTGGTTTGGAGGTAGCACTCTCCTTGTCTACGATGAAGTAGAGAAAAAGATAGAGTTTTCGAACGCGTTTAAGCCTCTGTTCCAAAAAGATTTAATTGCTGGCGGAGCAATTATATTTGACTTGTCGTTTGGGAAAAATGATGGCGAGCTATATGTATTGACGAGCCGAGGTATTATGGCGTTGTCAAACACGCGAAATATTGTGCAATACATTTCTTTCATTGGAGAGCCGAAAAATTATATTAATGATGCTTATGCGTTTTCTGAAGACTTGTCCATAATTAACATTCGAAGTGGGTTGTATACACTTGATGCTAAACAGGTCATTCTATCAACAGAGGAAGGCTTAACCCCAATCTCCAGAGTAGGCATAAACATTGCCGCTATCGATCGACTGAACTCAGAAACTGCTATATACGTAGATTGGTCGAATAGAGTATACCTTCTTGATATGTCCAGCTTAGAAGTCACAGAGATTGATATTCTTAAGTTAGGTTTACCTAAAGAGCTTCTTGAAGAAGACACTAAAACTATTATTCAAAGCATGTTAGTCGGCAATAATGGAGAAATTTTCATTAGTGTAATTGGTGAAGGACAAGGGGTCTATAAAGGCACTATATCCGAAGGGTTTGTGAATGTTCTTCCTGGTGCCAAAGTCTACCACATGTTGAGGGGGCAATCTGGCAATGCATATATTGCAATCTTGCATGAGGGGATCAGAGAATATACGGTAGATGGAAGTTGGAGGTTATGGGAATCGAAAGAAGGAGTAACGTTTTCATACTCGCATTGCCTTTTAAAAGATAAACAAGGAAAAGTCTGGGTATGTGATGATGACAATGGCCTTGGGTATCTGGATATAGAAAGTCAATCCATTAAATATGTTCCACCAGAGATTATTAGTGGAGCTCGTAAATTAGAATCTGGCGTGATGGACGATGAGGGCTTCATTTGGGCGACTTCATCCGTCGGCTTAGTCAGATATGATACGCGAAATAATGTATCGATAGTGATTGGTTCGAGTGAGGGAATTAACGAGCCAACTAGATTGAATCGAGGCGCTTTTAACTTAACGAAAAGCTTACTCGTTTTTAGCTCACCTAATACTGATTATGTTATTGACAGTAAGCTGATGAACGAAGTTTTGGATGAGAGAGCCTCAAAGATAACACAGGCTTTAATTGTTGGTTATGATGTTTCTAAGAAGAATAGCTCTGAAACGCGTAGCACTCAATTTTCTAATGATATCACGAAAGAGCTCGTTGCCTCGTATGACGACTTTTTGTTTACTTTTCGGTTTGCTGTTAACCATTTTCTCGAGCGGAATAACTTTGAGTTTGAGTATCGATTGAGAGGGCTCAATGAGGGTTGGCTCAAAGCTAAGCAAAATACTGCTACCTTCTCTACTCTTCCTCCCGGTGAGTATGTTTTAGAGGTTAGGGCAGTTGATTCTAAGAGTCATATGGAGCAACCTGTAAATGAGTTACCCATAAAAGTACTTCCACCTTATTGGCTAACAGCTCAGGCATATGTAATTTACATGCTAACTCTTGTAGCCTTCTTTTATGCTATTTATCATTATCGCACCCGCCAATTAACATTGGTGAATATTCAGCTAGAAGAGGCCGTGGCTACACGAACGGCTGAGTTAACAGAGCGAACTACTGAGCTATCAAAAAGTCATTCACAGATATCCAGTTTGTTAACCCAAAAAGAATCTTTATTTGCTAACGTCTCTCATGAGTTTCGGACGCCGTTGACATTGATATTGGGTCCAATGTCAGAACTTCAGTCCAAACTATCAGATACTGGAGACATACAGAAGTTCGATATGATGCACCGAAACACCAAACGATTGGTGCAACTGGTTGAGCAAGTTCTTGAACTCGCTAGGTTAGATACTGCCGTTGAACTACCTAAACAAGTTTATATCATTGATAATGCATTGAGTATCTTGGTTAATTCGTTTAAACCGTTAGCGGAGCTTAAACGACAAAAGCTTGTCGTTTTTAATCACTGCTCAGGTGGATTAGAGCTAACTAAAGATGCGCTCGAAAAAATACTTTATAACTTGTTATCTAATGCCATTAAGTATTCTCCTGAAGGCGGCACAATTACAGTGGTTGGAGAACAGGTTGATAATCAATATTGTATTAGCGTGAGAGATACTGGCGCAGGTATACCGGAGGATGAGTTGGAGATCATTTTCGAACGGTTTACTCGATTGGAGAAAACATCAGAGCAATTAGGCTCTGGGTTAGGCCTTGCGGTAGTTAGGGAGTTAGTAAAAACCAATGATGGAACTATTGAAGTCTTTAGTAAGCTTGAAGAAGGGACAACTTTTACTGTCACATTGCCTTTATTATCTGATTTCGATGTCAGCCAAGCGCATATTATTTCTGATACATTGTTAACGTTAGAATCGGCCACAGAGTTGGCTGCCTCAAAATACATTCCTTTACCCGATAAACTATCTGTTGATTCTGAGGTTGATACCAAACCAACCTTACTTATTATTGAAGATAATTTAGATATGCAATCTTATATCTTTCAGTCACTAGAAGCTGATTATCACTGTATTACAGCCGATAATGGCCAGCAAGGCATAGATATGGCTGTTGAATACGTTCCAGATTTGATACTCAGTGACTTGATGATGCCCTTAAAGGACGGCTTTGAGGTAGTCGATTCCTTAAGAGAGAATGATCTCACTGCTCATATCCCTATCACTTTGTTGACTGCGAAAGGTGATGATGAAAGCCGACTAACCGGTTGGCAAAAAGCGGTGGATGATTATATTGCTAAACCGTTTAACACTGAGGAACTTAAGCTACGTTTATCCCGGCTCTTATCTGTTAGAGATATTGTGAAGAGGCGTATTACAAAGCAACTGTCGCAACAGGTCACGAGAATAGAAGCACATGACGGAGAAGCTGAAAAAACAGAACAAGATCAAGGGTTACCTAAGTTCAATAGTAAACGCGATGAAAAGTTTTATACCAAACTAATGCAGGTAATAGAGGATAATTATACAAATAGTGAATTTGGTCGAGGGCAAGCTGCAGAAGCTTTAGCCGTCAGTGAACGACAATTAAATCGGAAACTAAGTGCAATAGTTGAATTCAACTTTGCAGAACTGGTTCGAAAGCGTCGACTCGACAAGGCTAAAGCCCTTCTGCTAGAAGGGCATCAGATTGGAGAAGTTGCTTATGATGTTGGCTTTACTTCCCCATCTTACTTTAGTCGATGCTTCAAAGCTGAGTTTGATATGGCACCTAAAAACTTATCAATAGCCGATTAAAGGAATTACTTTAATTATCGTTAGGGTAATACCTTACTGAACATGTTCGCAATAAACTTATTCCCTCTACATATTAGATCGCATTTATCAGTTGTTGTTGCTTTAGTTAGTATATTAAGTTCCAGGCCCTTGTCGCCTGCACAAGCTTTTCCAGTGCCTCTTGCACCTTGAAGATTTATACAATCTCCCTTGTCTGGTGCTGGATCTGTTATTAAAAGGCCTTCCGCGTTAGCAGTAATGGTAATGCAAAGACCCATTGTCAACGTTAAAGGTACTAATACTTTTTTAAGCTCGATTTTCATTTTAAACCTCTTTCTAAACATTACGTTTATAAAATTAAAACTAGAAAGGGGGGATGTCGCCCCTGATTAAATGCCTATATGCAGTATCTTGCTATGGCGATTCGTAAGTTAATGAAAAAAGCGGTTTTACACTAGTAAAATTAGGCCGATCTAATAGAAATTTAGGACAACCTGGTATTTTTGAGTTGTAAATTAACCTTGTTGGTTTTATTTCTACTCGCTTTTTTGTGCTCATTCATAAAGCTAATTCCCGTTTTCATCGTTACGTGTAAAAATAGGCTTTTACATTTTTGGAGATTGTCAGTTGTTATCACAAACTCAGCTGAATACGATGCTGTCTTTACAGGATGGTATGAATAAAAAAGTGAACCCCGATTGGCTGAATGCAGGATATGCTTATTTACGAGCTGCAATGATTGAATCGGTTGAAGGGATTGAGCACCATGGCTGGAAGTGGTGGAAGGCTCAGACAAAAGATTTAGCTCAGCTTCAGATGGAATTAGTTGATATATGGCACTTTGCTCTGTCTGCAATCATTATTGAGTTTGACGGGAGTATTGAGGAGTCAGCTCAGACTATTGCAACTCAACTAAGTTCCAATCAAACAACACTGACCTTTGACGGGTTAGAGTATCGGTTCGAAAAACAAGATATCCTAGATAATCTCGAGCTGATGGCGGGCCTGTGTGCTGCAAAACGCTTTGTTGTTCCGCTTTTTATCAAAATTGTTGAACAAGCCGAGATGACGTCAGATGAACTGTATCGGCAATATGTCGGCAAGAATGTGCTGAACTTTTTTAGGCAAGATCATGGTTATAAGGAAGGTACTTATGTCAAAGTATGGTGTGGTAGAGAAGACAATGAACACTTGGTTGATGTACTAAATGAACTGGATATCAATGCAACAGATTACAGTGAGCAAGTCTACTCAGGCTTGAAAGGTCGATACCCCCAATAACTCTAAATTTTAGGTGAGGCGTAATTCCGCCTCGTTCTTTTACGAAAGAGCTCATGTTAAGGCCTTCGAGAAGTATATTTTACTTACGTTTGAGCACTTTCCGCTGATTCTGGTATTAGCTTTTTTTCTTCCTTGAGGCTCGAAAACGCCAAATGGGTGCCTAGTAAAGACAATAAACAATATCCAGTAAAGTAGTAGAACCCCTCACCCGCAGCTGAAAGTGTTTGGGTACTGATATCTAAGACGATTTTAAAACCGAAGACACTAAGCTGGTGACTGTCTGATGTATCAGCGTGATTGGTAGAAAGTATCGCAAGGAAAACAGCGACAACAAATACATCTGCCATTGACCACTTACCAATATGTGCAACAACAGTAAGTAGTTTTTTCTCGACTTGCGAGTACTTCATAAAATAAGCGATAGAAACGAGAATGCTCTTAATAAGAGGAATACCTACTGAGAACAGAAAAATAAGCCCAGCGACTACAAGCCTTTGGTCGTGCCAAAGCTCGTCTATGGTAGCCATAATGGATAGTTCTTTATCAATCAGTGAAGCACCTAAATTTGATCCACTGAGGTTCGCTGCCATTTCCATGTTTAATGAAAACATAGGAAAGAGTATTCCGGGGAAAAATAGTGCGAGAGCGGCAATGTTTAGCCCAAAGCCTAAGTGTTTTTTCATGATACAAATTTCTTGATGAGTTGATTGTGTGAACACAATAATATCCAAAAGAGCGGAGTTGAGGCTAATCTTTCTTGATATTAACTGTTACCAATTATAAAGCCGCTACTACAAATCATGATTCCACTTATCCGTACAATCTAAATAAACGGAATTGATTTACTCAGCTTAGGTTGTGTTAGTGAAAACAAAGTATTTGTCGATCGAATACCTTTTACTTGCAATAATTTTTGAGAGAGAAAAAGCTGAAAGCTCTCCATATCCGCAGTCACTATTTTTAATAGGTAGTCGCATTGTCCACTCACAGAGTGACATTCTAATATTTCTGCCGAGTCCATAACTACTTCGTTCAGAGATTCCAAGGTTTCCTGATAGTGATTGTCGAGAAACACTTCTGTGAAGGCCAGTAGTTTTAGTCCAATTTTCTTCAAATTAACCAAGGCAGAATAGGCTTCTATATAACCTTCATCTTCTAATCGTTTTACCCGTCGCCAGCAGGGCGCAGAGGACAACCCTATACGATCAGCCAGTTCCCTATTAGAGAGCCTGCCTTCGGTTTGTAGCACGCTTAAGATAGCAAGATCATGTCTGTCTAGTTTCTCAAGAAACATTCTTTGCATAGTAGAGGCTTTTTTGAAACAACGTTGCTTGAATGGTTTCAAATAAGGAGCAATTAGTAAACTAATTTTCCGATATTGGAATTAGACTGTGTAAACAATTCCTTAACAATTGGACACGATTCAAGGCCTGAATAAGTCCAATTTGCATCGAAAGGGTAAGAATTCATGAATGTAGCCAAAGATAAAACACAGCTCAAAATCGCACCGGTAGATTGGGGGAAAGTGTGTTACAACCTTTTATTGTCCAGAGCTATCGATGCTGTTGAAGAGCGAGATTTAGTGCCTGCTAAGCTGGTTTTTAACCAGTTTTCTGCGCGTGGGCATGATTTAGCACAAATCCTGTTAGGGTTAATGCTGACTCATCCACATGATGCGGCAACGGGGTATTATAGATCTCGCCCTTTCGTTCTCTCATTAGGACTCGATTTAGAAGAAGCGGTCGCCGCACCTATGGCTAAATCTGGCGGTTACAGTGACGGGCGAGACATTGGTGTGGTATGTAATTACCCCAATGTTGATAGAAAAGGCGCAATGTTGTTTCCCATGTGTGGTGGTGTTGGTGCGCAGTATTCGCCGATTTCTGGATGGGCACAATCCATAACCTACAGACGTGATGAGCTTAAAGATGATAGTTACGTAGGAGCTATTGGTGTCTCTATGGGTGGTGACTCATCTATGTCTACGAGTGGCTTTTGGGCCGCTTTAAATATTTCGACAACCAATAACTTACCGCATCTTTTCTACATAGAAGACAATGGATATGGCATTTCTGTACCGCAAGAAGTGCAAACACCAGGTGGTGATCAAGTTGCTAACCTCGCAGCTTATAAGAACCTTAAGATTGTTGATGGTGACGGCACAGATCCGATTGAAACGCCTCGGCTTATACAAGAAGCTGTAGAGCATGTGCGTTCAGGTAAAGGAACGTGTTTGCTCCGTCTTAAGGTTCCTCGGCTTTGCGGACATACCTTCCAAGATACACAAACCTACAAGACACCTGAGTTCATTGAAGATGAGCAAAGTCGTGATCCTCTTCCTAAAGTACGTGAGCACCTACTTTCTGCTGGAGAGATGACAGCGGAAGAGTGGTCGGCGCTTGAAAACCAAACGATGGAAGAGGTGTTAGTAGCCGTAGAGCGAGCAAAACAAAGACCTGAGCCAGATACTGATAAGTTAAAGCGTTATGTTTATTCTGAAACAGATTCGTCCGGTGCCCCAGAGTTTCAGTTGCGTGGTGGTCTAGCTCCGGAGGGAATCAGTTTTCCTATCTCTTCGACAGAATCTAAACCAGATGGTTCACGCTTAAATATGCTAACGGCAATTCGAATGACGTTAGATTATGAGCTGGAAACAAACGACAAAGTGGTAGTTTTTGGCGAAGATGTTGGACCCAAAGGCGGTGTTCATGCAGCAACGCTTGGTCTGAATGAGAAGTACGGTAATAATCGCGTTTTTGATACCAGTTTGTCTGAAGAGGGTATTATTGGGCGTTCGGTGGGCATGGCTTTATCTGGTTTGATGCCCGTACCTGAAATTCAATTTAGAAAGTACGCAGAACCAGCCGCGGAGCAGTTATCTGATACTGGCATTATGCGTTGGCGTACAAATAACCAATTTGCTGCGCCTATGGTTGTAAGGATACCTGGTGGATTCGCGAAGCGCGGAGACCCTTGGCATTCAATGAGTGATGAAGTTGAATGGGCCCACAAAGTGGGTTGGCAAGTCGTGATGCCTTCGAACGCTGAAGACGCGGTTGGTTTGCTGCGCTATGCTATGAGAGATAATAATCCCACCATATTCTTCGAACATCGCAATATGCTAGATAACTCTTGGGCTAGAAGGCCTTACCCAGGTAACGAGTTTATTATTCCCTTCGGTCAAGCTAAAACAATACTTGAAGGTAATCGACTGACTGTTGTCTGTTGGGGTGCTATGGTCGAGCGATGCGAAAGTGCAGCAAGAGATCTAAACGTTGATATTGAGGTAATTGACCTTAGAACACTACAACCCTGGGACAAAGATACGGTTCTGACATCTGTTAGAAAGACAGCTCGGTGCTTGATTGTTCATGAAGACAATAAAACTGCCGGCTTTGGTGCAGAGATTGCCGCTACTATAGTTGACGAGGCCTTTTATGATCTTGACGCACCTGTTCAACGATTAACTATGCCTGATATTCCAAACCCGCATAATATCCATCTGCTCGACGCTGCCGTTCCTAGCAAAGAGTGTATCGCTGAAGCGATGCAGAATTTAATTGAAGAGTAGGGAGAATTATTGATGAATATGGTTGATATCGTTCTTCCCGAAGATCAATTGGAAGGGACCGCGGCAAAAGTGTCTGCTTGGCTAGTCAATCTTGGTGACCATGTAACCAAGGGTGACCCTATTGTTGAGCTAGAAACAGATAAAGTCACAATGGAAATTTCTGCGCCGGAAACGGGGTGTATTGATCAAATTTTCAAAAGTACTGGGGATGATTTGGCAGCAGGCGAGGTAGTTGGGTGCATTGCACTTGGCGCAGGCACTAAATCTCCAGAGCCTGAAGTGATTTCTGTTGTACCATCAGCAGCTCAGAATAATACAAGCGCCATCGAGAACAAAGTTGAAGATAATGGCGATGCCAGACATTTGATCGGACCTGCGGTAAGACGCCTAGTGCAGCAGCATAGTCTCGATATTGATATGATCTCAGGTAGTGGCCGCAGAGGTAGAGTCACACGTGAAGATGTTCTAGCCTATCTTGAAAAGGCGCCATCAACTCACCAAACCAATGCTCCTGCACCGCAAACACAAAGTACAATGAGCAGCCGTCTTGTTGAGCATTCAACGATGCGAAAAGCCATTGCAAATCATATGGTTGAAAGCTTGTTGCATACGTCTCCGCATGTGACCAGCGTGTTTGAAATGGATATGTCTAATATTATTGAACATAGGCGTTGGCATAAGAAAGAGTTCGCAGAAGAAGGCGTAAAACTAACCTTTACAGCTTACTTCTTAGCAGCGACCGTTAAAGCCATGCAAGCTGTTCCAGAGATGAATGCTCGATATCATGACCACGCATTAGAGATTTTTGATGATATCAATATTGGCGTTGGAACAGCATTAGGAGATGACGGTTTAGTTGTGCCCGTAGTTCAGCAAGTGCAAACGAAAAAGCTGATGGATATCGCCAGTGCATTGCAAGCTCAAACCGAAAAAGCTAGAGATGGCAAACTCACGCCAGCTGACATGAAAAACGGAACTTTTACTATCTCGAATCATGGTGTCAGCGGTAGCTTGTTTGCGACGCCAATCATCATCAATCAACCTCAGGTCGCTATTTTAGGTATTGGTAAACTTGAAAAACGAGTCGTTGTTGAGGAAAGAGATGGTGCTGATGTCATGAGTATTAAGCCTATGTGCTACGTGTCATTAAGCATCGATCATAGGGCTGTAGATGCTTTCCAAACCAATAAATTCCTTAGTGTTTTTGTGGACTGTATTAATAGTTGGGGCAATTAGAGTGACCTAAAGTCAACTCTCACTCACGCATAATTATGTTGTGTAGGAGTTGGCTTTAAGACGAAGCAAGGAACCAGAGTCGAAGAACAGGTTCCTACATAGCAATATTCAAGATTTTGTTAATGTATCCAACATAGATGCGAATTATTCGGGTGGTCTACTCTATCGTTTATATGGGGCCACCAAACCTTACGGCCTACTCTTTGGCCAAAACACGAACAATCTGCTGCAATGTTGACGCGAAGAATCAGGTTCTAATTATTCTTTGCGTTTGCCAATGTTTTCTCTAAGTCTTCAATAATACTTAGACCCATCACGTAACCTTTCTCTATGATCTGCGTGGCCTGCGTGAAATCTAAGATTCCGTAATCTTTCACATCTGGTTGAATGTAATAGTCAACCTTACGTATATTGTCATTACGCTTGTTATAGCTTGCTAGCATGGACGATCGGAATAAGGTTTCAATAATGGTAGGTACCGTCACTTTTTGACGAGATATCCACTTTTTCCATGCAGTGCTCCATGGATTGGGCATAGAAGATAGTTGTGTGTCGAAATTGTTTATATCGGTAACGTCAATGGCCAAGACTGGACCATTTGAGCGTTGATTCATAAGATCACAGGGGAGGTTGTTGAGGAGCCCTCCATCAACTAAAAAGTGCCCATTTTCTATGGCTGGCGTTATAATCCCTGGAATAGCAAGGCTAGCGCGCACCGCACGCCATAGCTTCCCATTTTCATGACATTTTTCTTGAGCCGTACTGAGATCGGAAGATATACAAAAAAATGGGAGTGGTAGATCTTCGATGTTTCTCTCTTTATAAGAACGGTGTAGAAGTGTGTCAAGGCGACTGCTTTTAGAAAGCGAAATGATGGGTAAAGTGTAATCACCTAATGGATTAATTGACACAAAGTATTGCTGCACGGCTTCTGTCATTTGCTGAGCATCAAAGCCCATGGCAACCCAGCCACCCATAACCGCTCCAATACTGGTCCCTCCAACCGAATCAATTGGAATGTTGGCTTCTTCTAATGCTCTAATAACCCCGATATGTGCGAACCCTTTGGCTCCACCACCACCTAAAACTAAACTGTTAGCTTTCTCGCTCAACTGCCTTGCTATCCTTGCTACCGAATTAGGGTTACGAACGATCATATGAAAGCAATTATCAGCGTCGATACAACTTATCCATTTATCTGTTTCTTTAAAGGCTGTGTTCTTATGCGTCAGAATCAGATTAATTGTGAGATTTCGCCAGTATGGTTGGCAAAGAAAGGGCGATAATCGTGACGTGATGTCTTCTGTAGGCTCGGCGGAATTGACTAGTAACCAAATTTCATCGGCTTTTTGTAAGCAATGATGTGACCATTCGATTTCATCAAAGTACGATGTAAAGAGGTTGAGCCTGTTGTTTGTCTCTTTGGCTTCTAAATAGGCTGTTACACGATGAGGTGCGATGTCGTCGTAACTGAGCTTTTCGTCAATATCTTTGAGCATTGTTTGTGAGGACACCGTTTCAACACCCTGTTTGTTTAGGGCTTGATCAACTTCCTGTAAAGGGCACAAGTCCTCCTGTTGATGTCGGCTTAAAGACACGATAACTTTATTCTTTGGCTTATTCTGGCGGTCTAATCTCTCATTTTGCGTCTTTAGCCTAGCCATCAAGATATTGATGACCGCTTGATTAAGTTGAGGAAACTGCTCAGACAATGCTCTAAAACTGTCAGTGCTAAGTTGCGCAAGCTCACTATGTCGAGAAGCGATAATGGTCGCTGAGCGCTCTTCACCACTTATAACAGCCATTTCGCCAAAAAGTTCTCCGCGACTAATCTCACCAACTTTAGTTTCATTATTGCCTACGTAAGCACTAAGCTTTCCATTGAGGAGAAAATAAGCACTTGTACCAGCATCTCCCTGCTTAAAAATAACATGGTTGGGGTCTACATTGACGAATTGACAATGCTGTAACATAGCCTCTAAGAATTGTGTGGAAATAACTGAAGATACATTCTGCATGCATTGGTACAGTGCTCTCGCTTGTCTAACGCGTAGCAATGGATGAGAGAAGCAACCTAATAAATGTTCTGCTTGTTGGTCTTTATTATCCAATGCTCTCCAATCGAAACGCTCAAACTCAGTATCTTCTATACAAGACAACTGGTAGCTGTAGACGCTTGTTTTGGTTGTGGGGAGTTCGCCAAACCATGTCGTTTGATTTAACTGAGCTAGTGAGTACGTAGCGACAGTAAAAAGCTGGCCCTCAATATTAATTTGTACGCTAACGGCCCCTTTTATGAGGCGAAAAAATGCATCGTTCACTTTAGCTTGCGTGAATAAGGTTGCACCTGCTTTTATGGAAACAGTAGTGCCATTCTTTGATTGACTTAAAACATCGCTCACTAATATGTGTTCCTTGTTTTCAGTACATTTTGTATTCATGACGACAGAATATTAAAACTATAGCGTATTACTGAACAATGCCAATCAGCCTTTAGGGGGACTTATTAATTCTGAACCATCTTTTAGGACATGAAACGATATTAAAAAGATGAAAACGATACATCAAGGAGTAGCTATATTGTCATGACGATGTTTGAATATCACTTAAAAATAACTGCTTTTAACTGTTGGGGACCATTGCATGACATTGCGCAATGATATTAAAAAAATAATTGTACTTGGATTTATCTGCTTTATAAGCATGGGAGTATCTGCTATTGAAAATGAAGCTAGCCATGCTCAGGAGATAGAAGCTATTGCGAAGTCATCAAAGGTAAAAAAAGCCTTTAAGTTTATTGTTAAGCAGCGGAAGCAGAACGTGCAGGATCTCATCACCCTAACCGAGATAGAAGCCCCTCCTTTTAATGAAGGTGTGCGCGCAAAACAATTTGTCAATATGCTTAATCAGGCAGGCCTAAGTGATGTCATCATTGATGATGTCGGTAATGTGATAGGCAAACGCCCTGGAACTATTGGACGTAAAACAATAGCCTTAGGCGCGCATATGGATACTGTGTTTCCTGCTGGTACGAATGTCAAAGTTCAAAAAGAGGGTAATACCTATACTGCACCAGGTATTGGCGACAACACAAGAGGCATGGTCTTGTTGCTAAGCTTACTTCGTACGTTAAATAAATACGATATCCAAACAAAAGACAATATCTTGTTTATTGGGACTGTTGGTGAAGAAGGGTTAGGAGATCTCCGCGGGGTTAAACATTTATTTCGTGATGGTGGTCCAAAGATTGATACTTTCATTGGTATCGACGGTGGTGCTAATGAACGGCTGATATATGGTGCTGTAGGTTCTCATCGGTATCGCGTTACTTTTAAAGGTCCTGGTGGGCACTCATGGGGTTCATTTGGTATGGCTAACCCTCATCATGCATTAGGGCGTGCTATTGCTAATTTTTCGAGTAAGGCACCATCAGTAACTCAAGAAGGCCCTAAGTCAAGTTTTAGTGTTGGTCGTATTGGTGGCGGAACTTCGATTAATTCAATTCCGTTTGAATCTTGGATGGAAGTTGATATGCGTTCAGGTGATCAAAGTCGTTTAGATGCAGTTGATGCAATTTTTCAACAAGCGATGCTAGATGGCCTATCAGAAGAAAATGCTACGCGTAAACACGGTCCTGAACTGACTGTTGAAGTAAAGCAAGTTGGACAAAGGCCTGCTGGATTGGGCGATCTAGACAACGCTCTTATTCGACGCGGGCAAGCAGCAATGAAATACCTAGGCATTGAGCCGGCGCTAACTGTTTCGTCAACCGATGCTAATATACCTATCTCCTTAGGTATCCCTGCCATGACATTGAGCCGCGGTGGTAAATCAAGTAAAGCACATTCCCCAGCAGAGTCATGGGAAGATAAAGATAGCCATATTGCTATTCAAGTCGCTTTGTTGACTGTACTTGCTCAGGCAGGCATGAATTAGTCAGAATGTTAGGGGAGCGGGAGAACCTCCTCCCCCAAATATAGAAACTGGCTTACGTTGAGGTAGCTATTTGTGATGGCCTTAAAAAGTGGCAATGTGAATTTCAATGCCATGTATATACACAAAGGTTGCAGATCGTATTGATATAGCCTTTTTTGGTTGAAAAATGTACGAATCGAGAGGCTTTTGTTAACACCTGCCCACTCTAAAATCTCAATAATGCTGTTGAAATTGAATGATTTTTGTTCATTTTTGTTTAAGGAGTGTGTAGTTTTTTCCCTCAATAGGTCCTTTCCATTCAACACGACAGGCTATTTAATTTGTTTTGTTATCAGCAATTTAAATCATATTCTTAGCGATTTTGATTTCATTGGAAGTGAATGCGGGTATTTTTATTCTTTACATTTGGTATATATATGTATACCCATTCATGAGGCTTAATACCGACAGCATAAAATCTTTACAGTATTTTTACATTTACTAACTACTTTGATTAGTTTGTAAACAGGTGGAAAGCAGATGAAAAATATAATAGCAACATTCTCATCATTATTACTGATAGCAAGTTCATTACAATGCCAAGCGTCCGAGGAATGGGTAGAGTCTAGTTTAAACTGGGCTAAGAGCATTGTTCCCGAGCAGTTAGCGGTTTCAGTTAACAAAACCAAAACTCGATTTGAAGGATACAGACAGCAAAGAATAGAAGTGCTGGCTGTACAGAAAATAAAGCGCAACATCACGTTAGAAACAGAATTACTTATGCATCGTGCTCGTTCAGAAGGTATTGATGGTCAAAGAGAGTTAGACTTCTCAGCAACAGTTATGCCACGTTACAGAGTTAACAGGCTTGTTAGTGTAGGTGTCGGGGTTAAATATGAAGTAGCTCCCATATTGCAGTTAGCTGGTAGAGAGCGCCAAAGCTTAGGTGCGGGACGTGCTTTTGTCATGAGTGGCAAGATAAAAGGCTTGAACGAAAAGCAATGGTTACAGATTGATTTGGCCAACTACAAGCGAGACAGCTTTGATGTAGCAGGTAATTTCGCTTCGACTATTGACGGCTTCAGCGAAAATACCTTGTCACTAAGATATCAAGGTCAATTCTAAGCAAAAACGACAGTTTTGTTTTTATGAATAACAACTCTATCCTCTAAATGATAACGCAGCCCATTTGCTAGGGCTGTTTTTTCACAATCCTTACCTTTTCGAACAAGATCTGCCGCAGTATCGCTATGTGAAATCCGAATAACCTGTTGCTCAATAATAGGACCTTCATCGAGGTCTTTGGTGACATAGTGACAGGTTGCTCCAATAAGTTTTACCCCCCTATCATAAGCCTGCTGGTAAGGCTTAGCACCTGCGAATGAAGGCAAAAAGCTGTGGTGAATGTTTAAAGCCTTTCCTGCCAAATCTTCACATAACCAATCCGGTAGAATCTGCATAAAGCGAGCTAATACAGTAACATCAGCCTGATAATCGCCGATTAATGCTTGTATACACTTAAATGCATCATCTTTACTTTGTTCGCCAAAATCGACCCAATGAAAAGGAACATTGTACCAATCAGCATATTCTTTCATCTGTGGATGATTACCGATAATGCAAGGGATATCACAATACAATTCACCAGAATGCCATCGATGTAGTATATCTATCAGGCAGTGTGACTCTTTACTGGCGAGTAATGCCACTTTTCGTTTTTGATGAGAGTCAGTTAACGTCCAATGCATATCGAATTTCTTGGCGACACTACTAAACGCTTTAGCAAAGCGCTCTTTATTGAGATTAACTGAGTCTGCATTGATTTCGTGACGCATAAAGAATCGACCTGTTTGTTGGTCAGTATGGTGGTTTGCTTCAACGATAGTTGCTTTGTGATCAGCAAGAAATTGACTGACATTTGCCACTAAACCAAGTTGATCGGGACAGTCGATAAGTAATCTAAATGTTTGTTGCATGCTGTGTGGTATTAACCTTGACTAAAATAGGGAGTGGTTGGAATTCAAATATCCACAGATAGGAGATGAATTGATATGATAGCGGATAAGTTACATTGAGGCATCGTTAAGATCAATACACCAAAGATCAACGCGCGCTAGCTCCACAACATTATCGAGTCAATTTTGTCATTACCCGTAGCCGACGTTGTTGATGAACTAACAGCACAATTACATAGATCAAATGTCGTCCTTATCGCGCCCCCAGGGGCTGGTAAGTCAACTTATTTACCTTTGCAATTGATTCGCAGCGAATTATTCAGGGGAAAGAAGATTGTCATGCTACAGCCAAGGCGTTTGGCAGCACGTAGTATTGCCAATTATTTAGCGCAGCAGTTGAATGAACGTGTAGGTCAAACGGTTGGTTATCGTATTCGTGGTGAAAGTAAAGTATCACCGACAACACGTTTGGAGATAGTGACTGAAGGCATTCTGACTCGTATGCTACAACAAGATCCTGAGCTGACCGATGTTGCTCTTGTTATCTTTGATGAATTCCATGAACGAAACTTACATGCTGACTTTTCGCTAGCACTGTGTTTGGAGTCTCAACAGGCGTTAAGGGAAGATTTGCGAATTCTCGTTATGTCAGCCACTTTGTCTGTTCAGGGGCTCACTGAATATTTAAATCGTGCTGCTTTGGTTGAATGTGAGGGGCGTCAATTCCCGATTGATATTCGTTATATGCCTCAACAGTCTCAAAACCAGCGAACATTGTTGGCATCAATTAGTAACTTGACCATCCATGTATTGGCTGAGGAAGCAGGTAGTATTTTGATTTTCCTCCCAAGTATTCGGCTTATCCGGGGACTTGCAAACATGCTTGATGAAAGTGTTAAGAGCATGGATGAACAAGGGATACATATATGTCCTCTCTATGGCGATCTTTCCTTGTTAGAGCAAAGTAAAGCGATTGAACCAACCAAAAAGGGAGAGCGGAAAGTTGTAATAGCGACGAATATTGCAGAGACCAGCCTTACCATTGAGGGGATCAGAATTGTTATCGACTCTGGACTTGAAAATACTGCTGTGTTTAATCTCAATCGCGGCATTACACAAGTCGATACCAAACGCATTGTGAAAGCTTCTGCTACCCAACGTAGTGGCAGGGCTGGTCGCTTAGAGCCTGGTATTGCCTATCGCCTCTGGAGCGAAGAACAAGATCGTCAATTAACTGAATACATCACACCGCAAATATTAAACAGCGATATTACAGCTCTGATATTGGATGCTTTAGCATGGGGAACGACACTGAGAGATTTGTCGCTGCTAGACCAACCTAGTGAAGCCCAGTTTAAGCAAGGTATGGCAATTTTACGAGATCTCAATGCCATTGATGATAACGATAAGTTGACTCATCACGGTCGAGAAATACAACAATTAGGATGCCATCCCAGAATTGCTAATATGTTGATATCAGCGCTACAGGTAGCAGAAATAGAAGGCTTCGACCTAAATCAGGTTAGATCACTCGCTTGTGCTTTAGCTGCTTTGCTTGAGGGGAAAGATCCTCTGAATAAATCTCAGACGAGTGACATCTCAGGGCGATTGCATTTCCTAAAAGGGAATAAAAAGCATGGGCTATGGCGAGACGTGAGACATTGGGCACTACGTTTAAACATAAAAATGGTATCAGATTGGCCATTACATATTATTCCTATATTAGTGGGTTATGCTTACCCTGATCATATTGCTCGATTAAGGCACGGCAATAGTTATCAGCTGAGTTGCGCAAGTGGTGCAGCATTATCAGATGATGATTCTCTCATTGGTGAAAAATGGATTGCCGTGGGCAAATTGGTGTTGTTGCAAGGACACGCCAACGCGCACGTTGCACTTGCAGCACCTATCAATGAAGCGTCATTGCAAACACATTTTGCTCACCTTTTTCATGAAAGGAGAGAGTGCCAGTGGCAACAGGGTTCAAAACGGATAGAGGCACGCCATGTAAAAGTTTTTCGGGACATTGTTATCGATAAACAGCCTTGTCAAGCAAGCGCTGAGGAGGTAGCTCGAGCTTGGCAGGGGAAATTAGACACTATGAACTTCAGTGATTTACCTCTATCGCCTAATGCTAAAAATTGGATTAATCGCATTAATATGGCACGTCACTATAGCCCAAGTGATGACTGGCCTGACTTTTCAGAAGAAGGGCTTATGCGCTCGACAGAAAGCTGGTTGGCACCTTATCTATCCGATGTTACGAGTTGGCAAGCCTTTGAAAAGCTGGATTGGTTGTCTTTGCTTAAACAATCGTTAACCTATCAATTGCAACAAAGAGTTGATGAACTATTACCAAGGTCAATTGCACTGCCAACAGGAAGGCAAGCTACACTTAATTATATTGATACCAACAATGTTGTTTTGTCGGTGCGTATGCAAGAGATGTACGGCACATCTGTTCATCCTTGTATTGCCAATAACCGATTGCCTTTGGTTGTTGAATTACTCTCGCCACGGCAACAACCTATACAAATAACACAGGATCTTCCTAATTTTTGGACGTCTAGCTACCAACACGTTCGTAAAGACATGAAAAGCCAATATCCTAAACACCATTGGCCAGAAGATCCGCTCGAAGCGGAAGCGTCTTTAAAAACGAACCGGCAGTTGCGGGCACAAGGTGTTAAAGTGTAATGATTAAATTAAAGTTCTTTGCCAATAATCTTGACGCTCTAGTACTTTCCTATCTTGTGCGCCGTACACAAAGAGTTTGCCTTGATAATTACCAACACCCATCGCATAACATTCCCCTGAAGTTCTTGGATGCCAAAATGCTGCTGAGCAAATGATAGACATTAATTTTTGCTCGTTGAGGCCTTCTAAAGCATATAGCCAATGAAGCCCCTCATGACAGAATGAAAGGTTAATATCCATCGTGTTAACCATGGTCGAAAATAGGCGAGGAAGTGGCGGGATATTGGCCAAGGATAGTTTACCTTGCAGCTGAGAGGCTATCTTTGATTCGTTATTTGGAAAGTCATATTCCTCAGTGACTTTGGCAATATGACGAATGTTGTTAAGCGTCGAAGTGACCATATTTGATAAGTAAAACGCTAGTGGTTTTATCGCTGTTCCATGAGGCCTATTTCTATGATTAAAAAGCCGGATAAGCCTATCCACTTCCGCCGGATGTTTTGTTGCAGTTTGCACCTTATGC